>CATPCJ010000343.1 GCA_955652915.1 uncultured Bryobacteraceae bacterium | reverse complement strand
TTGGGCTAAGAGTAAATGGCCGGCGATGGAAACGCAGAATGACATTTTCAGAGCCTTGACGGCTACGCTGGTGGAATTAGGGATTCTGCGGGGCGCCTAGTCATTGAAGCAGTGAGTGGGAGCGCGAAGATCTATTTCCCGAATACGACATCAATTCCCGCGAGGATCAGTTCCAGTTTGGCGCGCGGAAGCTTCCCCACGCGCTTGGTGAGAAGATCACGGTCTACGGTCACAATCTGCGAAACGTTCGCTACCGAGTCTTTCGGCAGTCCGGTAAGGCGGGCGGAAAGGGCGACATTCCCCGGCGCGTTCGCCCAACCAAGATTGCTGGTCAACGGCACGCACACCACTGTTGCGATTCGACTGCGGTTCAACGCTTCTCCCTGTACGGCGACAACCGGCCTCCTAAACCCTGGACCAGATCGCGCCGGAGCGGGCAGATCGGCCCACTAAACCTCGCCTTGCGAAACTACCATTCGCTTCGCTTTAAAATACGGTGGGCGGCTGATGAAACAAACTCGTCTTTCCGATTCCCCAACTCGCGACAGACTCGGTCCATGGCATCGGTTACATCTTCGGAGGCGTGGCGCGCCACGTACTCCTTAAGCGCATCGCTGAACAATTGGCTGCGAGACTTCTTGGTATGCCGCGCGAGCTGCTCTGCCCGTTCAAACACTTCGTCTGGAATGGAAACGGCAGTCTTCATACCTTTAGTATAACCGCGCCTAAGACGCTACCATTCCGCGCGCACACCGAGCCGGAAAGATCGCGCCCCTGAAGCATCCAGCCCCCCGCCGCCATTGTTCCCCGTTCCCGTGATGGCGCCAGCCGTGCCGGTGTTGGTAATCGTCAGGTTGGGGATATCGAAGTTCGGATGGTTCAGGACATTGGTGCCTTGGAAATCCAGCCGCAGGCGAAAACGTTCGGTAATGTTGAACTGCTTGGCGACACCGGCGTTCACCACAAACGATGACGGGCCGGCGATGACCCCTTTCGCTGAAGTCCCGAAGCTGCCCGGCGTGGGCGGACCGAATGCCGTCAAATCGAACCAGGCCTGCGGCGAACGCTGCCCCGAGGGAAGATTAGGATCGTGAAGGATATTGGGCCGGATGGTTACATTAGCAGGCGTGGTGCTGCTGGTGTTGGCGGTATTGGACGGGTCGGGACCCTGCCAGAGAGGCGTGAGGAAAAGGCCGGTGTTCCATGCAGCCAGTTCCATGACTTGCCAGCCTCCCACCAATAGATTGGCGACGCGGCCTCCATGCGAGAGAAACTTCTTTCCGTGTCCCAGCGGCAGTTCATAAATGACGTCGTTGGTAATACGGTGGGTTGGGATGTCGGCCCAAACGGCTCGCTCACGGTGCAGATTGTAAGCGTCTTCGGGGGTCTGATCCCGCTCCAGGTCGCCGACGTCTCTTGCAAAAGTCCAGGTGAAGTCATAGAGCAGACCCGAGGTGAGCCGCCGCTTCACCTCGACGTTCAGCCCGTTATATTGATGACCCGCCCCATTGGTTGTGTAGTTGATGTTCGCGAAAGCAGGCAGAGGCCGCGGCTTGTTTACATATAAGGTTGTACTCGGCAGCGGCTGGTTGTAGTCGTAAACATATTCGCCTTGGCGTGTACCCGTGCCCACGTAGGAAACGCGAATACCCATGTCCCAAATCTGCCGTTCCACGGTAACGTTGTACTGGATCGAATAGGGAATGCGGAGATCCTTCTTGAATGCGCCCGGCAGCGAGACTGAGGACGGGCCTCCAATACCGGCAGCGGGAAAGATATTGGGCAGCGTGACGGCTGGGTTGCCCGCCGGATTCGTGAAGGACGGCTCATTGACGGTGAATGGCACGCCGGCCATATTGACGGCTGTCGGTACGATGTCATAAAAAATGCCGAAGCCGGCGCGAAAGACCGTCTTGTTTCCGAATGGCCGCCAAGCGGCGCCGATGCGTGGCGCGAAATTGTTTTTATCGGTGTCAATCAACGCGGCGCCGTGATAGCCGGCCTGCTTGGCCGTTACGATCCCGGCAAATTTACTCGGGAAGAGCGGGTTAACTTTACCCAAAGCATCGTCTTGCACCACAATCTGACTTGTGGCGATATCAAATAAAGACGCCAAGCCGTTTCCGGAACCCCACGCGGGATGCAGCTCGTAGCGCAGCCCAAGATTCAGAGTGAGCCGCGGCGAGAACTTCCACTCATCCGTAACGAAGAAATCGTAAGCTTTCCGGACAAACGGCGAGTCCTGCGGAGCGGGCGCTCGGCTGGAAGTGCTGGGCAAGCCAAGCAGGAAATCCGAATAGGCAAAGTTGGTGTACCGATTTGAAAAAGACAGTTTTCCGTATAGCGCGGTGGAGGCAGTCACATCGTTGGCGTGGTAAAGTCCGATCTGCGCGCCCGCGTGAATGGCATGCTTGCCGTGCATCCAGGTCAGGTTTTCCTGGAAGACTTCATTGTTGTTATAAAACCCCGGGGAGCGGTAGACCTGTTGCATAATGGTAGTTAGCCCCAGGCCGCTGAAAGCGATGTTGGGAATACCAGGCAAATCCGGCTGGTTGGGAACCAGCCCCGTCAATCCGAGCTGCTGAACGATAGCCGCTCCATCGTTTGCTCCAAAACGTGGCTCGTTCGTAAAGGCAAAACCGAAGCGGAATTCATTCACTAAGTTCGCGGTGATAATCTGGCTCCATGACGCCACGGCATTACGCGTGTTGCGAGTATCCGTGATGCGCCCGATGGTTGGAAGATTCGCGTCATAGCTGGTGTTGTACTGGCGCTGCCATGTGTAGCGTGCATAAAACAGCGACTTATCCGAGAAGCGATGATCGATTCGTCCCGTCCAGTAGGTGTTCGGATCGAACGGATGAGTTAAGGTAGTGACGAAGTTGGCGCTGGTTAAGGCGGCGCCGCTGCCGCCGTTCGGAACGGGATAGAAGAGGTTTTGTATCTTCAGCGCCGCCTGATTGAGCCTCTCCGGCGGGATCATGTTGTTCGGGAATGGCGCGTTGGTAAGTGGATCTTTGATCGCCGTCTTGGGCAGAAGCGCCGAAAAATCGCCTGTGCGCCAAGCGGCTAAGGGCACTGTTGGATTGATCAACTGCTGCGTGATGCTGCCCCGGGAAGTCTCAAAATCGAAAAAGAAGAATGTCCGGTTGTGGCCGTTGTAAATGTGTGGAATATAGATCGGTCCCCCGATCGATCCGCCAGGCCGGTGCGAAATCCCGGACGCGCGCCGCGGCGCAAAGAAATCGCGCGCACGGAAGGCAGGCGTCACATAATAATCGAACAGGCTGCCGTGAATCTGGTTACTGCCGGACTTGGATACCACGGTGACTTGCCCGACCGCACCCGCATCAGCCTGATTGTCCGCGCTATCGATACGCGCTTCCTGAAAGCTTTCGATATAGTTCGTCAGCGGGCTGATCTGCGTTCCGTTGGATGCCACGTTGCTGATGCCATCGACGGTAAACTCGGACTGATTGCGCCGGCTGCCGTTAAACCGGTACGTGGCAGTGACAGTCGTCGCTTGACCCACGCCAGGAACCAGCGATAAGAAGGCAGTGATGCTCCGGGTGGCGAGCGGCAGGTCACGCAGTTCTTCCGCCGTCCGATCCTGACTGATGCGCGCGGTCTCGGTTTCCAGCAGTTGTGCCCCGGCGCCTTTCACCTCGATTTCGGTGGATACACTTCCGATCTGCAGCTTGAAATCGAGCCGCCGGATTTCGCGCGAAGCCAGCCTGATGTCGCCGGCGCGGCTTTCCTGGAAGCCGGGCGCCGTCACGGCCAACTGGTAGGAGCCCTCACGCAGGTTCGGCAGCGTGAAAATTCCGCTTTCATTTGTCTTGGCTCGATAGAGGTATCCACTACCAGTTTCTGTACCCCGAATCTCAGCCGCGACAACCGGCAACCCGGACGGATCGGTAACTGTCCCCGTAATCGACCCGAAAGTCGTTTGAGCGAAATTGGCAGTGGCGAAAAGAACTGGCAGCGCCAACAGCACATGTTTCATTTGGATCTCCTGGTGAGCGCAAGCGATACTGGCTTGATATAAGCATACTCATTCATGGCTCTGTCTGTATGCACCTCGTGAGCGGGCAACTCGCGCCGAATCCACGCTTGGCATGGAGAAGGCTGGGCGTTGCGCTCGCAGCGTTATCCAGCCTTGACG
>CATPCJ010000342.1 GCA_955652915.1 uncultured Bryobacteraceae bacterium | reverse complement strand
GTGGTGGATTGGGGTTGATTCCATCGGTCGCCCGGACAGATGATTTTGGTATCCAGCCAAACATCTGAAGGAGGCAACCGATGGAAACTTTCGCGAAGCTTTTCGAACGCTTCCTGGTATTTGTATATCACTGTTTCGACCGCATCGTCATCCAGGGATAACCGCCCAGGCGGATGCGAGCAATACCAACGACATTTTCATCGACGTGCTGACGCCGGGCGGAACGCCGACGGCGGCGAGCGGGGTGAACTACAGCAGCGCGGCCACGCCGGAACCCGCGACGGCGGGATTATTCCTGGCCGGGTTCGCCGCGGTCTTCAGACTCCGGCGGTGGCAGGTGCGGAGACCGACCGTTCGTTTCGGACGATTCAAGGAGACGATCAAAATGAACTTAAACTCTCATGACGGCGGGTCTTGTCAGCACCCTCGGACTTTTTCAGGCGGGATGCGGTAATTCCGCGCTGAACGGGCAATCCGCGCGGGGGAGCGGCAGAGGGCCGAGTCTTACTGCGCAAGTACAAAAGTTCTGCCAGATCGTTTCGGACGGCGACAAGGAAGTTGAGCGTTTGAGAGCCCAGGGCCGTCAAGAGAACAATCCGCTTCGTCACGATGCCTTACAACGGCAGGAGGTTCTTGCCGAAGACAAGATGTTCGATGCGCTTTATGCGTTCGTCGGTCCTTCGGGCGAATTTACAGGACCGTCCGGATCGCAAAGGCAGAATTAAGGTGGGGTTTGATCCGGCCTGTCGATTCACACAAAGCGGTCTCTACTTTGGGATGTCAACAGGCGACAGCAACGCGATTCCCCTGGCGGTCGCCTCTCGGGCAGACTTTGGCGACGCTTGATGTTGCGAAGGATGTGATTGTGTCCGGCGCCTTTCTTCTGGCGCCCAAGGGCGGTGGGGGCTGGCCGTGTGGGATGCAATTCATTGACCGTCGTCATTTTCTTCCGCTTGAGTGCGTGGCCGTTCCCTCGCTCGACCAGATCGGAGACTCGGTCCGTCTTACCGCGATTGCGCAGGCTCATTAACGAAACTACGGCGAGGACAACCGCATACGCTTGTGGGCGAGGAAAAGGGGATGAGCCGTACTATAAACTTCTAGCGGTGTCTTTTGCTGCTGTTCATCGATATGACGCTGAGAATCCGCTTGCCGGTTTTGGAATGGCGTCTGACCATGGATGGGCGAACGATTGTCGGCAACGGCGGCAATGATTCCAGAGAACTCCGTTCTTCGCTAAGAACCATCTCGAAAGCATCCACGAGAGCTTGAGCTGATTGAAGTAGGGCTTGGGTCTCTTCGCGATTGCCCGGCAATCGCGGATGGAGTAGCGCCCGCATCCGATTTGAGGTAGCAAAGAGTTCTTCGACGATGCATACTTCGGACGGATTCCCGATGACGGTTTTGTAGTCGGGGGGCATGATGTTGGCCTTTGTCTCCGGGTTCGTTCTCCATGCCTTGCGGCCACCATGGGTCGTGTAGATGGCACGTATTGCTTCCCAGAAATTGCCGTAGGCACCCTTGACGGCAGCCCAACCTTCTCTCTCAACATTGGCGTCGCGTCGGAGTTGCGCCGGATCGGCGTTAGCATAGCTGAATCCTTCCGTAAGATAGCTGCGGGCCTGAAAGAGCGTAATGCAAGCACAGTAAGCAGTACTGTCTTCAAATTCAGGCTCGTCGTCGTCGAATGCGGGCATTCGGCGAATCTATCTAAATAGTTTGCAATGTCAAACAAATTGAGTCTCAGGGTTTATACAGTTCGGCCAGATTCCTAAGATATTTCAGATCCCGGAACGTGCGCTGCGAGGGCCATATAAAGACGGGATTGAAACGATCAGCCTTCCCAACGACGTAAAGGTATCCGGTCCTGATCAAGTATCGAATGAACGCGGCGAAGTTGGCCTTAGTAACGTGGGAGATGTGCGGCAGAATGTACTTCTGAAAGCCGGAAGTTCTAACTTGTTCGTGTGTTGTCGCCAGCTTCTCGCGGTGCGCGACGAGGTGCACGAGAGCCAGGGCACTCTGAGGGCGGGTAACTGAACGTCTATCGGCGAGCTTATAAAGCACTCGCGGATGACCGGCTCCTTTACTAACCTTGTTGGAATTGCGTTTAATGTAGTCGTTTCCGAGGGCGGAAACGCGCCGCCTGATTGTTGATGGCGCGACTCCAAGTCTTTCAGCGATTGCCTCCGGCGAAAACGCAAGATCGTCCGCTGGATCGAAGATGTTTACTTCCTCTTTTGCGCTTCGTGAGCCATCTCCCAAAGCATCATCAACAGGTCAACCTGATTGGGAGTCAGCCGTCCGCTCGGTGGCTTGGGCATCTCTGAAACAACAGTAGCACGCAATGTGATCACAATATGAGCACATTGGTAACGCTTTTATTATCAAAACGTTGGCTAGTACCATCAGCTGGCCCCATGTGACCACAGTTCCGTCTCATTGTAAAGTATTAAATGGGACGGGACACTAGCAGTCCCGTTCCGGCCCAGCGCCCGCCCGCTGGCCAGCGTTAGCTCTACCTCCTTCATGTCGACTTCGGCCTGCGGGGACTCCGAAACGATTCCCGATCCGACCACCATTGGATCAGAATGCGTGGGCGCTTTCGGCGGCTGAGGGCTGAGAATCGAAATGGCCGTCGCAGTCCATGGGCGGTGCGAATTCCGGGAGCCATGTGATCTCGCCGCCCGCGGGACTGATGGGCCGCTTCGACTCATTCATCGGAAATCTTCTGGAACTCTTGAGAATCTGATCAGAATTGACCAGACTACGGACGACCAGGCTGCTACTATTTTTGTAAGTTTGCCGGGGCCAATCAAGAGAATTGCTGGGACCCGCTGTGGCGTCAGCCTGTCTCCGAGCCGGCGATTCGCGAAACGGCAACTTCTTCGCGGCTTCTCACGGAAGGCCTATCACATGTCGCTTCAACATGATAAGTGGTATGCGTTACAAGTTCTTGCGAATAACGAATTTGCTGCCGAGGTGGGCCTTCGACTCCGGGACTACGCAACATACCTGCCGACATTAATGACCAAACAGCGGTGGTCCGACCGAACAAAAACCATCCACAAGCCGATGTTCCCCGGCTACATTTTCTCCCGCTTCGATGCGATGCTCCGTTATCGCATGGTTGATTCGCCGCGTGTCATTCGGATCGTCGGATCTCGAGGTACACCGATCCCGATCGCCGAAAGCGAGCTCGATTCGGTTCGAATCCTGGCCAACTCCGGGCTGGTTGTACATCCCTGGCTGTACTTATTAGAGGGTGAGAAAGTGAGGGTTAGCTGTGGCGTACTTGAAGGACTGGAGGGGATCTTTGTCCGACACAGAGGTCAGAACCGAATCGTAGTGCAAGTGACGATTCTGCAGCGCTCCGTTGTTGCCGATCTGGAAGGCGACACGGTGATTCCGTTACGGCCTCTACTACTTCCTGGTGCAGTTCCTCCGGCGAAGTCCTGGAGCGATCCTGAGGCCCAAAGTTCGCTCTGCGGAGTCTCGCGCATAAAACAGAACGGCTAGATGTGAACAGCGATGACCCGGCGCCAAGCAGTCGGGCTGACCGAGATAACTTACCCAGGGCGGTGCTTATCAAAGAGGCCAATTAACGGGCCACTCACCACTCTACAAGCAAGGGTCGCTGAGGGCGATTGACCGGAACCGCTGAATACCGCGGCCCTTTCGGGTCTCCGGGTTGGTTATCATCCGATTCGACGAGCCTGGAGGGGCGACCTGCGGCAGGACCGCATTTCCCCAATACCGAGAACCGGTCTTCCTTTATTCCCGTGGCCTTCCGGTTCACAGGCTGGGCGCTGCGAGTACATTTTCGAAGGCTTGTCCAAGGCGGAGCTTATCGGGAGGCTTCGACTCGGCCGTTCCGCCAGCTTCTAACTTAAACTTTAGACGCTGGAGCACGGAGCATGGACATATCCCCGGGAACAATATACAACCAGACGCCATGAAACCTTCCATCCTCCTCGCACTCCTGAGCGCGACGGTGCCGGTCACCTTCGGCGCAACCGCAGCTCTGCACCTTGTTCAGAAGCCGACGATGAACAAAACCGAGATCGTGTTTTCCTGCGCCGGCGATTTGTGGAGAGTCAGCCGTCAAGGAGGCGTCGCTACACGGCTCACCACAGGCACCGGCACCGAGACCGAAGCCGCATTCTCGCCGGACGACATGACCATCGCGTTCACAGGCCAATATGACGGCAATATCGATGTGTTCACGATTGCCGTACACGGCGGAGTGCCCAGGCGCGTGACCTATCATCCCGGCGCGGATCGCGTCGTGGGTTGGACGCCGGACGGAAAGCGCATCCTGTTCCGCTCCAGCCGGGAAGGCTTCTCCCGCAATACGCAACTCTACACCGTCCCTCCCGAAGGCGGGCTCCCCGATGTCTTGCCTTTGCCGATGGCCTATGCCGGCGCGTATTCGCCAGACGGCATGAGGATGGTCTATGCGCCGCTCGACGGAGGCCGGGTCACGCCGGAGCTGAACAACTTCGTCTCCTGGAAACACTATCGCGGCGGCAGGATGAGCTATTTGTCGTTGGTCAATCTTGCCGATCTGAACACCGAGAGAATTCCTCGCGCGGACTCCAACGATGTTAGCCCGATGTGGATCGGCGACAAGATCTTTTTCCTTTCCGACCGCAACGGTCCCATGACGTTGTTCCGTTACGATCCGCAGAGCAAGGCCGTCGTGGAGCTAATCAAGAATACGGGCAAGGACATCAACTTCGCCAGCGCGGGACCCGGCGGAGTCGTCTACGAGCAGTTTGGCAAGATATACATCTACGACCTCACGACGCATAAGAGCCGCGAGGTTCCGATCGAGATTACGGCGGATCTCGCCGAGGTACGACCGCACTTCCAGAGCGTCGCCCACGAGATCCGCGTGGCCAAGATCTCTCCGAACGGCGTGCGCGCGGTTTTCGAGGCGCACGGCGAAATCCTCACCGTGCCCGCGGACAAAGGGGATATCCACAACCTGACGCAGACGCCTGGCGTGATGGAACGCATGCCCGCATGGTCTCCCGATGGCCGGTCCATCGCTTACTTTTCCGACGAGTCGGGCGAGTACGCGCTCCACATCAAACCGCAGAACGGCGAAGGTGAAGCACGCAAGATCGCGCTGGCCGGCAAATCCGCCTTTTACTTCAATTCGCGCTGGTCGCCGGACAGCAAGCACATCGCCTTCAACGACAATCAGCTGAATCTCTGGGACGTGGAGATCGCCTCCGGAAAAATGACCAAGGTGGACACGGACTACTACTACCACTACGAGCTCATCCGGGACTTCTCCTGGTCGGACGACTCCAAGTGGATCGCCCACGCCAAGGTTCTCCCCAACCGGCTGCACGTCATCTCGCTGTATTCATTGGATAACGGGACGAGCACGCAGGTCACCGATGGCATGAGCGATGCGCGCCATCCTGCATTTGACAAGAACGGCCAATATCTCTACTTCACCGCGAGCACCAATTACGGCCCTGCTTCGAGCGGGCTCGACATGACGAGCGCCGAGCATGAGGTGACGCGCAACGTCTACTTGATCGTGCTCCCGAAGGATATTGCGTCGCCGCTGGCGCCGGAGAGCGACGAAGAAAAGCCCGCAGATTCCAAGTCCCCCGAGGGCCGGCAAAGAGCAGAAGGAAATACCGCCCCGGCCGCCGACCTGGCGTCCAAGGCTGTGCGCATCGAATTCGACGGGCTGGCTCAGCGAACAATTGCACTGCCGATTCCGGCACGTCCTTATAATGCGCTCGTGGCCGGCAAGCCGGGAGTGATTTATCTGGTCGAAGCTGCCCCGGGCGCGTCCGGCCAGGGCGGTGGAACGCTTTTGAAATTCGATCTCAAGACCCGCAAGCTCGACCGGCTCGCCGACGGCATTTCCGACTTCGACCTGTCCGCGAATGGAGAGAAAATGCTTCTGCGCCTGGGTGGCGCGGGAGCGGGAGTTCCGCCCGCGCCGCAGTACGTCATCGTCTCCGCTTCCGCGCCTGTCAAACCCGGTGAAGGCGTTCTGCGACTGGCGGACGTTGAGGTGCAGGTCGATCCAGTAGCCGAATGGAAGCAGATGTACCACGAAGTGTGGAGAATCGAGCGCAGCTACTTCTACGATCCGAATCTGCACGGCGTCGACGCGGCTGACGGCGAGAAGGAATATGAGAAGTATCTCGATTCGCTGGCCTCGCGTTCCGATCTGAACTACATCTTCCAGCAGATGCTCAGTGAGTTCAGCGTCGGCCACCTGCGCGGCGGCGGAGGCAACATTCCGCAAGCGAAGACGGTCCCCGGCGGACTCCTTGGCGCCGATTATGAGATCGTCAATGGGCGCTACCGCTTCAAGAGAATCTATACGGGCGAAAGCTGGAACCCACAGTCGCGCGCACCGCTAGCGCAGCCGGGGATGAATGTCTTGGCCGGCGACTATCTACTGACCGTCAACGGACACGACCTCACGGGTAAAGACGATATTTCAGCGATGCTCGAAGGCACGGCGGACAAGTCCGTCGCGCTCGGCGTCGGTTCCGATCCATCCGGGGCGAACCGGCGTAAGATCACCGTAATCCCTGTTGCCAATGAACAGCAGTTGCGACATCTCGCCTGGGTTGAGGAGAATCGCCGCAAGGTCGACCAGATGAGCGGCGGCAAACTGGCCTACGTCTACATGTCGGACACGAGCCAGGCTGGATTGGCCAGCTTCAACCGCTATTACTTCGCGCAAGTAGATAAGCAGGGCGCAATTATCGACGAGCGCTTCAACATTGGCGGCTTGGTGGCCGATTACGTGATCGAAGTGCTGCACCGCGAGTTGCTGGCCTGGTGGAGCCCGCGTTACGGCGCGATCTATCGGACGCCGGCAGCCGCCATTTTCGGGCCGAAAGTGATGATCATTAACGAATTCGCAAGTTCCGGCGGCGACTGCATGCCATGGATGTTCCGCAAGACTGCGACCGGTACGCTGGTCGGCAAGCGAACCTGGGGCGGACTGGTCGGTGTCTCGCTGTATCCGATATTGATGGACGGCGGAAACGTCACCGCACCCAATTACGGATTCTTCAGTCCGGCGGGCGAGTGGGAGATCGAAAATCATGGCGTCGCGCCGGACGTAGAAGTGGAGCTCGACCCGAAATCGGTGCACGAAGGGCACGACCCGCAACTGGAGCGTGCCGTGAGCATCGCGATGAATCAGATGGAAAAGAATCCGGTACCAGTGCCGAAGCGGCCTCCGTTCCCGAATTACCAGAATCCGAATCAGCGGCCGGTTGACGCCGCAGGGTTCCAGCAGTAGTGCGCTGGGGAGAAACCTTGCGGATGAATGCTGAGTTGATAGAGCGTGCCGTCAAGATGGAGGGGAAGCCTGCCCCAAAATCTCGGCAAAGATGCAGGAATTCGCGGGTCTTAATCAACAAGAGTGAACTGGGCAAGCTAGTGGAGGCGGAGCCTTCGCCAAAAGGCGACACGGGACTCCAATAAGATTCGGCTTCGTCCTGGATGGTCCGGTAGTTCCCTTCTGGTAGTTCCCTTCTGGTAGTTCCCTTCTGGTAGTTCCTTTCTGGTAGTTCCTTTCTGGTAGTTCCCTTCTGGTAGTTCCTTTGAAGATATTGCAAGCCAACCCGCCCCACCCGTCGGCCAAACTGCAGGGACTGCTCGACGTCCTGCGCCGCACGACGACCGTCATCTCTCCGGGATCGGAGCAAATCAGTCCCGCTATGGGAGGAGCTCGCGCCGTGCCTTCCTTCGCGCAGGGGCGGCTGCTGTTCCTGGACCAGTTCACTCCCGGCAGCCCGCTATACAACGTGCCGGTAGCGGTGCGCCTGCTAGGGCGACTGAGGGGCGACGTCTTGCGGCGAACGCTTGCGGAAGTTGTACGCCGGCACGAGGTGCTGCGCACGCGTTTCGTTGCAGGCGACGATGGTGCACTGGCCGAAGTTGTGCCGGCGGGGCCCGTCGAACTGCCGGTAATCGACCTGACATGCGTCGCGGCCAGTCAAGTAGTGGAGCGGCTGCTGGCGGCGGAGTCCCAACGGCCGTTCGACCTGTCGCAATGTCCGTTGTTCCGCGCCCGGCTACTGTACCTGGGCCCCGCCGAGCACGTGCTCTTCTTCAATTTGCACCACATCACTTGCGATGGCTGGTCGATCGCGGTGCTTTTTCGGGAAGTGGCACTGATCTACGATGCCTTCTCGGGGGACCGGCCGTCGCCATTATCAGACCTCCCGATCCAGTACGCGGACTTCGCCGTCTGGCAGCGCGCGAGGCTGCAGGGCGAAACACTGGACCGCCTCCTCGCATACTGGCGCCGGCAGCTTGCGGGCGCTCCCGAATCGCTCGGTCTTCCGGTGGACAAACCCGAGAGCACTATCAGATCCGACGCGGCTGGAACCCTTCCGTTCAACCTGTCAGCACCGCTCGTGGATGCCTTGCGTCAATTGAAGCAAGGCCACGGCGCCACGCTCTTCATGAAGCTGCTGGCTTGCTTCCAAATACTCTTGAGCCGTCATACAGGCCAGACCGACATCATGGTGGGAACCCCGGTGGCCAATCGGACGCAGCCGGAGATCGAGAGGCTGATTGGCTTGTTCGTGAATACGCTGGCCATCCGAAGCGACCTCTCCGGAAACCCGCCTTTCAGCGAGCTACTAGCCCGCGTGCGCGAGACCGCACTTGACGCGTGGTCGCACCAGGAGCTTCCCTTCGAGAAGCTGGTCCAGGAACTGCGGATTCACCGCGACATACGCCACGAGCCCCTGTTTCAGACCATGTTTGTGCTCCAGAATACGCCGCGCAATCCGGAAGGGTTCCGCGATCTGGAAGTGGAGTGGCTGGAAGCGGATAATGGCCGGGCCAAGTTCGACCTGTTGCTCTCTGCATCAGAAACCGCATCGGGAATCACCGGGACCCTGCGGTACCGGGCCGAGTTGTATGATCGCACCACCATGGAGCGGATGCTAGAGCACTGGAAGACGCTCTTGGAGGGAGTGGCGGCGGATGCCGGGCGGCGGATCGGGGAGTTACCGCTGCTGTCGGAGGCGGAGCGGGAGCAGGTGGTGGTGGGTTGGAACCGCACGGAGCGGGAGTACGGCGGGGCGGGGACGGTGCATGGATTGGTGGAGGCGCAGGTACGGCGGAGTCCGGAAGCGGTGGCGGTGATCGGGGAAGGGGAACGGCTGAGTTACGGGTAACTGAACGCGCGGGCCAACCGGCTG
>CATPCJ010000341.1 GCA_955652915.1 uncultured Bryobacteraceae bacterium | reverse complement strand
CAAACAAAATCAGCGTGAGGCAGAAGCCAAGGGGCAGGGCAATTATGTGTAGCAGCTTATGGAGGAACAGCAGCATAACGACAAGAGCGAAGACTCATTCTGACACAGACGAAGAAAAGCGGCGCACATACGGAGACGTGCGCCGCCACGATCCTGGGGAGAAGAAACCAGGCTACGAGCGAACGGATTTACGTTTGATCATTCCCAACGCCACAAGTCCCGCGCCCAGCAGACCCAGGGACGCCGGTTCCGGCGTAGCGTTGTCGGTAGAATTCCGCGTGTAGATGGTCAACGTCTGGGCGCCCAGCCGTATGATATTTCCACTTGTTTGCGTCGCGGTGACGGCTAGAGATCCTCCGTTCAACATGGCGAAATCCACCGACGGAAAGGCGAAGGAGAACGGCATAACGACTGTGCCGGTGTCACAGGCCGCAAGGGGTGCGCAACTGGCGAACAGTATTCCCGCAGCCTTTAGATCCACTCCGGCGGTGTCGGGAAACTGAGAGTTTCCAAATGTGCCGGTCAGCGTGGCCGAGGTAATTTGCTGGCCCACGGGGATGGTGTAAGTGAACGTGCCAACGTTCAGCGGCGCCCCAGGAAACGGCCCAGTAGGACTGAACGGGCCGTTGAATTCGGGAAGAGCCGCGGTGATGGTCGCCGCGTTCAAGGAAAGCGCCGAAACTGCCAGGAGCAGGGCGCATATGAGAGTTCTGAGAGTCATAGTAGTTTCTTTCTCGTTTTCAATTATGTTCGACGAGGCCGGAATTCGAATCCATCGGACGTACTAGTTAGCCCCGTTGTAGTACTGGGCGAGAGGGTGTGGCCGCTTTTGGGTGACGTTGTTCCCGACGCTGACACCGTCGCTGGATTTGACGACCACCGCTTGAGTAAAATCCTGGCGTAGTTGCGCGGTCGCGTCCGGGGAAAGCCCCCAAGCGGCAAGCTCGGGGTGGGTATTGTACTGCAGGATGGTGTTGCCCTCCACCGTCCCGCCGCTCAAATTCGATACCCAAATGCCGCCACGCCCGGAATTGAAGATGTAGTTGTTAGCGATCGTGACGTTGGTATTGGGTGCGCCGGAAACAAAGTTAAAATTCGCATCGGTCGAGAGCACGAAAATGGACGCGATAGCGGCCACGACACCGGTTCCGACCGCCGCCGGGCCGATGGCGTGCTCTATTGTGTTGTTGACGATTTGAAGATCGCGATTCGGACCCACGGGATAGGAACCGGTGTCCTCATGCGCCACAATCGCTCCGCCGTTGGTACGGCGTAGGATGTTTCGCTGGACTACGACGCCGCTGACGCCGCCTAGATAAATGCCTCGCGCGGAAAAGACGTCCTCGATTATGTTGTCTTGAATCACCGAGCCCGACCCGCGGTTCCGCGGGTCCGCGTAGATCATGCCGAAGCCTTTCTGCACGGACGGCAGATCCTGGTCGAAAGCAACACTTGTAGAATTCTGGGTTGGCGGATCGGCGTAAGGAGGATCTTGCGAGAGGATATGGCCGGCCGGAAGCATGCCCGCGGTCAGGGTGCTGACGAACGATACCGCTAGTCCATTCGGAAATATCGAGTTGAAATTCCGAAGCAAGCGGACTTGGCGGGCCCCGGTTTGCTGGTTTACAAAAGCGAGGAAAGGCGAGTTGATGGCAATCGCGTCGTCGATGCTCCGGCTCACATAGCAACCGGTGACGAGGTTGTTGGCCAGCGCATAGCTCAAATGAATCCCGTCCGCGTTGGCGCCGATCAGCCGATCGGTTCCGGGACGAGGCATTACGCGCACATGGTCCACCGTTGCGTTCGATACTGTGTCCAGATGGACGCCGATTGCGCCGGACGAATACACGTCCACGTTTCGAATCACGTTGCCGTCGCCGCCCGCGATCAGCAGGGGCGCCTCGCCGCCGCGTGCGGTCACGACGATCGTGTCACCCGGCCGATAGTCCGCCAGGACGCTGGGCTGGGTCCACGGGGCGTCGTTTTTCTGAACTTGCAAAATGCCGTCTTGAAGCGGTCTGGTCAACGGCAGTCGATTGGAATTCGAAACCAATGCGCCATTGCGGAATACCAGCGCCCAAAGATCCTGCAAACTGCCGTCCGGGTTCGTCACCGTATTGAAGATAGCCGGGCTGGGCCAACCTGGTTGGGTCGCGTAATTCAGCGTTCTCTGATTTGCAGTCACGCCGGTCAGGCGTACCTGCGTGAAAGGAAGCTGCAGACTATCCAGCGTGAAATTCGTGAGCGTGATGCGGCTGCTATCGATCGCCACCAGCCAGATCAAAAAACTTTGCTTTACGTAAATGTCGGAGCCATGCAGATCGATGGCGAGGTCCGAGGCCGAATCGATCGACAGATAGCGATCTTTTGCCGCCGGCGTCAGAAAGTAATATGCGCCCTGGTCGGCTGTGATGAGGTGAATGCTATTTTTCCTGGCATAGTCGAGCGCGGCCTGAAACAGAGGGCGAGCATCCAGGTTGGGATTGTCCGGAGTAAGATTTTGTGAAGCGATCCGCAGAGGGATGTGGTCGTGCGACAGATTAATTCCGGCGCAGGCGCCGACGGAGAGAAGCGCGGCCAGAAGCCCAAGCGTCGAGCCGAGTCTCGACGCGGCACGCATGAGTGCGTGCGCCGCGATGGCTACAGCGATGTTGACCTGAGTGGCGCGCTTGCTACGGAGCAGAGAAGAGAGCATGGCGAGAGTCAGTAAGCGCCTTTGCGCAGCAAGACCACCGCGATGGTACGGAACAGAATGCAAAGATCCAGCCACACCGACCAGTTGCGAACATAGAAGACATCCAGTTGAACCCGCTCTTCGTACGAAGTGTCATTGCGCCCCGAGACTTGCCACAAACCGGTGAGCCCACCTTTAACGCGGGTGTAAAGCTCGAAGCTGCGGCCATAACGCGATACTTCCTGGTCGACGATGGGCCGCGGACCCACCATGCTCATGTCGCCGGTCAGCACATTCCAAAGTTGCGGGAGCTCATCCAGGCTGGTCTTGCGTAGAAAGCGGCCCACGGCGGTCACGCGCGGATCGTTCTTGAGCTTGTGATCCCGCTCCCACTCTTCGCGAAGCTCGGGATTTCCTAGCAGGTATTGTTCCAGCGCGGCATCCGCGTCGGTAACCATGGAGCGGAATTTCCAAGCGGTGAAAACACGGCTGCCATATCCGATCCGCTGCTGGCAGTAAAGCGCCGGGCCGCTCGAATTCAGCTTGATCGCGACCGCGATGAGCGCGCACAGCGGAACCACTACAATAGCGCCCGCAAGACAAGATAAAAGATCCAAAATGCGTTTGGAAATCTGGTGTTCCCGGCGCAGCACCTGTTGGCGGAGCTCCAAACCCAGCATGCCCCCAACACTTCGGGGTTGAACCCATAGACTGGCGAAATTAGTCAGCTCGGGGATCACCAGCACGTGCGAGAAATTCGCGGCGTAGCGTTCGATCATCGGCAGCAAATCCGAATGCGGCACGTCCGGCATCGCAAACACCGCATAGGCCGCGCGGTTGGGCGGAAGCAGCACTGGCGCGAGATCGGCGCCGCCGTACACGGGCACGCCGTGAACGTGCGTCTTATTTTGCAGGTCGTCCAGGACTGCGACCGGCTTGAGCCCCAGGCCGGGTTCTTTCAGCATGGCCCGGACCACCATGGCGGCAACGGGGCCGGCGCCGAAGACCACCGTCGGATAGCCCCACCAGGATTCGCGCGCGAACAACTGCCGCGCGCATTCCCGCATCAGCGGAACCAGCGCGATGGTGAGAAGGATGGCCAGAAACAACGTCCACGTGAAATGTTGCCGCGCGCCGCGCATGGACACGGTGATTGCAGCCAGGCAGACAAATAGAACCGTCGACGCCACCGTCGCCCGGCGCAGCTCATCCGGCGCGCCGACACTGACCCTGGAGTACAAACCGATTCCGGCGTAGACCGCCAGAAACACAAAGAGGAACGGCCACAACTGGATGTAGCCCTGGAGGTTCACCTCGCCCTGCAGAAGAATCTTGGCAGCCACGCTGAGTACGACCGATAGCAGCAACGCCAACGCATCCGCGCCAATCAGCACCGCGGTCATGTGCCACGGTTGCCCGCGCAGGCTCACGGTTAGCGGAAACGGGCGCGATACCGCACTACCGGCGCTCATGCGGCCTGGCCCTCGAACAAGCGCAAATCGCACCTGTGGCCCTCGACCGCGAGCGCAGCCGCGTACCCGTCCTGCAATTTCAGATCGGCCAACTTCCACCGCTTCAGCTCGGCCGGCCCTTCCGCGCTGGCGATCAATGCCGCCGGCTCATTTGGACCCAGCGAAACGGAGAAGGCGTGCAAGTCCAGCGACATTCCATCGCCCCGAGCCTTCAGATATGCTTCCTTGCGAGTCCAGCAGCGGAAGAACCCGAAGCGGCGTTCTTCGGTGGAAAGCAATCG
Source organism: uncultured Bryobacteraceae bacterium (assembly GCA_955652915.1). Classification (GTDB taxonomy): domain Bacteria; phylum Acidobacteriota; class Terriglobia; order Bryobacterales; family Bryobacteraceae; genus Palsa-89. Next base: position 11,022 of record CATPCJ010000341.1, on the reverse strand, counting down.
CAATGCGGCGCGCTCTTCAGGCGCGAAGTAATGCGCGGCGACGTCCAGAAGATCGTTGTCGCGGCGTATTTGTTCCACGTCGACGCCAACCTCCCGGCCGCGCGAGACCGCCACCACCGCGACATCGCAGGAATGCGAGAGATTGAAATGAATAGGGCCATTCGCGAAAAATGGTTTCCCATTCGCGGTGTATTTGAACCGGAGAAGCTCCGGAGCAGTGTCCGTGTAGCGGCTCAATATCCGGCGCAGGCTCGCCCGCGCGACTGTGTAGCGGGTGGCGTGTTCTACAAAGCGAAATCGGCCCGTCCGCATACGTTCGTCGTCGGAAAGAAGAGTGGGCAGGCGCTCCGCCTCGATTGCCGGCGCCGCCAGGCTCACGGTCCACACGTGTACTTCGTTTTCCTGAATCGAGATGCGCTTATGCGGCTGCATTGTTTCAGGCAGACCTCTGCAGCATATTTCTACCTGCCGCCTGCACCGCATCCAGGCAGGAGTTCAGCACGCGCGCCAGCATGCCGATGTGAGGTTCGTGAAGGATGGTGTCGTGATCGCCGCTGATTTCCAGGATCTCCAGGCGTCCCTTGACTAGCTCGCCCCATCCGAGTGTCGGGTCCGAGTAGCTGCACAGCTCGTCCTTGGCGCGGAACAGGGTGGCGGCGCCGTCGTATGTTTGCGGAACATAGTTTCGCAGCGCAAGCAGGAATGCTTCCTCGACATCCAACGTCCTGGCGCTGGGTTTGAGTCCCAGGGAATTCTTAATAGTCCAAAGCCGGATGTTCGCCCGCATGCGCCAGTTCTTCATCTTCTGGCGGGCAAACGCGAACAGGCCGATATGGAATGCGTAGCGGATATTGAAGGCGACGGTCCTGGTGAAACGCTCTTTCGAGCCGGCATTGTCAATCTGGGTATCGAGCAGGGCCAGAATGGCCACCTGCCGGCCGGCGGCGCGGAGTTGGCGGGCCATTTCAAAAGCAACCACGCCACCCGCCGAGAATCCGCCGATGCAATACGGTCCTTCGGGTTGAACGCCGCGAATGTCCTGAACGTAATCGGCCGCCATCTGCTGGATGGACATGTTGGGAATTTCTTTTCCATCCAGACCTCGCGCCTGGAGGCCGTAGACCGGTTGATCGGGATCGAAGTGGCCGGCGAACGAAGCGAAGTTCAAAACATTTCCGCCGATTGCGTGCACAAAGTAAAACGGCGGCTTGGTACCGCTGGGGCGGATGGGCACCAGCGAAGACCAGGTGGCTTTCCAGCCGCTGTGACGAATGAGCTTGGCCAGCTCCGCCACCGTGGGCGCCTGGAAAAGAGTGGCTAGCGGCAGCAGCTTGCCAAATTCCTTTTCGACGCGCGCCAACATTTTCGCCGCGAGAAGTGAATGCCCGCCTATGTCAAAAAAATTATCGGTGGTCCGCAGCGGCCGCACGGCCAGGACCTTTTCCCAAATCGCGATCAGCTTGGCTTCGATAGGATCGCGCGGAGTTTCAATCGGCGCCGGAGCTGGCATGCGCGCGGTTTCCGGCGCGGGAAGCGCGTTGCGGTCGAGCTTGCCGTTGGGCGTCAGTGGCAGCGCGGGCAATGAAATCAGGTGCGTGGGCACCATATAGTCCGGCAGCCGCTGTTTCAAGTGCAGCCGCACGGCGTCGACGGCCGGCTGCGTATCTTGCGACGGAACGAAATAGGCCGCGAGGATTTTTTGACCGGTTGAGTCCTCGTGCACCGCCACGGCGCAATTTCGAACCTCCGGACAAACAGCCAGGGCGGCTTCCACCTCGCCCAATTCGATGCGATAGCCCCGGATCTTGACCTGCGTATCCATGCGGCCCAGAATTTCAACGGTGCCGTCCGGACGCCATCGGGCGCGGTCCCCCGTTCGATACATCCGGCCACTCGCAAACGGATTGGGGAGGAAGCGCTCCGCGTCCAGCTCCGGACGATTCAGGTATCCCCGAGCCACGCCATCGCCGCCGATGTACAATTCACCGCGCACGCCCACCGGCACAGGTTGGCGATGCGCGTCCAGGACGTAAAACAGGGTGTTCGCGGCAGGCCGGCCGATCGAAGGTGCAATTCCGTCCCGGTGAATTTGCTGCCATGACGACCATATGGTGGTCTCGGTTGGCCCGTACATATTCCACAATTCGCCACCGCGAATGAGCAGCGCGTCGGCCAGGTCGCGTGAGAGCGGCTCGCCACCGCACAGCATCTTGAGTTCCGGCGTGCTGCGCCAGCCCGAATCGATCAGCATTCGCCAGGTGGCCGGCGTTGCCTGAAGCACGCTCGCGCGGCCTTCCGCCAGCAGGTTGCGCAACGCGATTCCGTCGACGGCTTGTTCCGGACTGGCCAATACTACGCGTGCTCCAGCCAATAGCGGTGCGAAAAGTTCGAGGCCGGCTATATCAAATGAGAGCGTAGTGACAGCCAGCAGTGCATCCTTCGAGTTGAGCCCAGGCTGCGCAATCGCGGCGCAAAGCAGGTTCACGAGCGCCCGGTGCTGGATGGCGACGCCTTTCGGTTTACCCGTTGAACCTGAGGTGTAAATCACGTATGCGGTGTCCAGAGGACCGGCCGCGCTGACGATATCCGGAGTATCGGCTGCGGCGATTGCGGCGCACTCGTCATCCACGGATACGACTCCCTCACGGCCGCGGCTTTGAAACGACGCCCCACCTACCGGAAGCGCCGTCCCGCCTGCCGCAACTGCCAATTCAGAACCGCGACCGTAAGGGAGCGTTGGTACCAGAACCTTGGGCACGTTGGTTGAGATCAGGTCCGCCAACGCCCCGTTCGTGACAATTAATCTCACCGCCGCGTCCGACGCCATGAAAGCCAAACGTGCCGCCGGAAAAGACGGGTCGAGGGGCACATACGCGGCGCCAGCCTTCCAAATCGCGAGTACGGCGGTGAGCATTTCGATGGAGCGTGGAAGGCAGATTCCCACTAGCGAACCCAACGTGGCGCCGCGCCGCGTGAGATATCGCGCGAATTCGCTGGCACGGTTCTCTAGTTCCCAATAAGTGATCGAGCTGCCTTCAAAGACAACAGCCACGGCCTCGGGAGTACGCCGCGCTTGCTTTTCGATCAGCTCAATCGCGCTGGAATTCCGGGGATAGTCGGAATACGTCTGGTTCCATTCCTCGAGAATGCAGCGTGCCTCGGTTTCACCGAGGAATGCGTATTCACCGATCGGCCGCGATGGGTCGTTAAGAATAGCGCCGAGCAGAATCTCGAAGTGTTCCAATAAACGGCTCACCGTGCTTTCCAGAAAGAGCGCGGTATTGTATTCGCAAGAAACGCGCCAGCCATCGTTGCGTTCCACCAGGAAAATATTCAGGTCGTGCATGGCGCCTGGCGATTTCGACGGAATGGGCCGCATCCGGAGTCCGGCGTGTTCCCATGGCTTCACAAAATCGCGCTGGTAGATGCAGTTGATTTGGAACAATAGGTTTCGGTCAGTGCCGCGGTTGAGCCGCAGCAATTCCGCCACTCGATCCAGGGGCAGCTCCTGGTGCGCCAGCGCTTCACAAACCACGTGGCTGACGCGGTCCAGCAATTTCACAAACGTAGGATCGCCTGAAGCATCCAGACGCAGCACCAGCGTGTTGATGAAGGGTCCAATCAGGGGCTCAACATCGATACTGTTACGGCCGGCGACCGGCGAGCCGACCACGATGTCCGTTTCACCCGTATAACGGTGAAGTAGAGTGGTGAGCGCCGCCAGCATCGTCACAAAAAGCGTGCAATCCTGCCGGCTGCTCAGATCGCGAAACGAATCAGTCAGAGCGATGGGCAGCAGCCGCGAGAGAATATTTCCAATTGCGGGCTTGGCGGCGTCACGAGGCATGTCCGGCGTTACTTCGAACTGGGGAAGATTCGAGAGTTTGTCTTTCCAATACAGTTCGTCTTCAGTGCCGGCCAGCTCGTTGCGACGCTCACGTTCCCAAAAAGTGTAGTCCGCATACTGAATGGGAAGTTCGGGCAGGGGAGCAGGCAAACCGGCGTGGAATGCTTCGTAAATCGCGCCGAGCTCGCCGGTAAGAATGCCAATCGACCAGCCATCCGAAACGATGTGATGCATCGTGACCAGCAAAACGTGTTCAGTATCGGCCAAGCGCAACAGGCCCGCGCGCAGCAGTGGACCGGATGCCAGGTGGAAGGGGCGCTGGGCTTCCTCCGACGCCAAGCGGTCAGCCTCCGCGGCGCGTTCCGGTTCCCGGAGCGGGGTGAGTTCGGTGAATTGAATCCCGATACGTCGCGCGGGAGCGACCAGTTGCATTACCTGCCCATCGAGCATGACGAAATTCGCTCGAAGAATCTCGTGCCGCTGGACGATCTCGTTTAACGCCGCCTCCAGCGCATTACGGTCGAGTATTCCAGTCAGCCCAAAACGAACCGCGACGTTGCAGGCGGGATCGCCGGGTTTGATTTGATCGAGAACCCAGAAACGCTGCTGTACGGAGGACGCCGGGAGCGCCAGCAGTTCGTCCGTAGCTTGATCGAGAGAACCCTGAATCATTAGAGCGGCCTCTTGATTCGAAAACTTTCCCGGGCAACGCGTGGTATGGATGTGACCGCAACCTCGATGGGCCGCGCGCCATTCTGATCCACGAAGGCGCTTAGCGCGGCAATGGTTCGATACTGCATCATCTGCTTGGGCGTAATTTTGACCCGCTCTTTCGCCGCGCGAGCCGAAATCTGAAACAGATGTATGGAATCGGCGCCGAGTTCGAACAGGTCGTCCTGCAAGCCGACGCACTCAACTTTGAGCACCTGCTCCCAGATAGCGGCTATAGTTTTCTCCAGATTGGTTCGCGGTGCAACGTAGGGGGCTTGCTCCGCGCCCACCGGCGGAAGTTTGGCCAGCGCGTTGCGGTCGATTTTGCCGTTGGGCGTGAGCGGCAGCGCGTCCATCGTCGCGAACAGCGTGGGCACCATGGCCTCCGGCAGCCGCTGTGCCAGGTGCTCGCGGAGTTGCTTCGTGTCCAGAGAACCGCTTTGCACAGGTTTCACATACGCGACCAGGCGTTTGTCGCCGGGCGAGTCTTCTCGAACGATGACGGCCGCGTCGCGGACCGAAACGTGTGCCAGCAGAGCCGATTCGATCTCGCCCAGCTCGATGCGATGCCCGCGCAGTTTTATCTGGTTATCGATGCGTCCCATGCAGGCCAGCCGGCCATCGGGAAGATAACGGGCGACGTCGCCGGTCCGATACATGCGCGCATTCGGACCGCCGGTGAATGGATTTGCAACAAACTTTTCGGCTGTCAACTCCGGACGGTTCAAGTATCCGCGAGCCAAACCGTCGCCTGCGATGTAAAGCTCACCCTGCACGCCGGTTGGCGTAGGCTGTCCTTTCGGATCGAGAACGTACAGTTGCGTGTTTGCGATCGGACGACCGATCGGAACTGGTCCTTCGCCATGAATGACCTGGCACGTCGCCGACCAGATCGTAGTCTCCGTTGGACCGTACATGTTCCACAGCGACTCACCTCGCGGCACTAATTCATTGGCAAGCTCGCGCGTCAACTCTTCGCCTCCGCACAGCATCTTGAGGTCCTGCCTGCCGCTCCAGCCAGCTTCGAGCAAAAGCTTCCAAGTGGTCGGCGTGGCCTGCATGATCGAGATTCCGGCGCCGTCCAGAAGGTTGGCCAGCGCTTTGCCGTCGCGCGTTGCATCACGGCCGGCGATGACCACCTCCGCGCCCGCGATCAACGGCAGGAACAATTCGAGACCGGCGATATCAAACGAAAGCGTGGTGACCGCCAGCAGCTTGTCAGACGCTGAGATTCCAGGTTCGCGGCGCATCGACCACAAGAAATTCATGAGCGCGCTGTGCGAAACCTCGACGCCCTTAGGTTTGCCGGTAGACCCCGACGTGTACATCACGTACGCGTTCTGATCCGGCGTCACGGATGCAGGCACGCTATCGGGTTGACTTGCGAAATCCGGCCAGTTATCGCGCGCGAGAACGATTCGAAGCTGGGCGTCCTCGCGTATGAATGCGAGCCGCTCCCGCGGATAGTGTGGATCCAGCGGCACGTAGGCCGCGCCGGATTTCAGCACGCCGAGAACGGCAATCAGCATTTCGAGCGACGGTTCAATCGAGATGCCTACCAACGTTCCAACGCCCGCGCCGTTGGACTTAAGCCAGTGCGCAAGTTGGTTTGACTTCGAGCTAAGCTCGCGATAGCTCATCCTATGGGCGTCGAAAGTCGCGGCGATCGCCTCAGGCGCGCGCAATGCCTGCTCGTCGATGATCTGGTGAACGCACTTCGTCTTGGGATACTCCGCGGCAGTCGCATTCCAGGAATGAAGGATCGTTTCCCGGTCGGCCGCGCTCAGCATGGGCAGCCTCGAAAGCGGCTGCGTAGCGTCTTCGGTGAACGCCGCCAGCAGCGCTTCATAGCTTCGCAGCCAGCGCGCTATGGTCGAATCGTCGAAAAGATCGGTGTTGTAGTCGCAGTAAATCGCGAGTCCTTCGCTCGACTCCACCATGTTCAGGAACAAATCGAAATTGACGAATCGTTTGGGACTCTGCTCCACTTGCGCATCCAGTCCATGCAGGTTCAACGCTCCGCCGACGCGCTCCAGATTGAACTGGGCTTCGATCAAAGGCAATCGGCTTGCCTTGCGCGGAATTGCAAGCTTGCGGACCAGCGTTCCGTAGGTGTAGCTCTGGTGCTCAAAAGCCTCGAGCAATTTGCGGCGGCTCTGTGCCAGCAGATCGCCGATCGCCGGATCGCCGTTGAGCTTCATCCGCACTGGCAGGAAGTTTACGCAGTGGCCGACCAACGTTGCGCCGTTCAGCGCCGATTGCCCGGCGGCGGGAATACCAATCACGATGTCGGACTGGCCGGTAAGACGAGAGAGCAGAGCTTGGAAGCCAGCCAGCAGAGTGCTGAACAGAGTGGAGCCTCGCTGCGCGCCGGCCATTTTGATTCGGCGGCAATTTTCCGCGCTGATTTTCGTGAAATGCGTCGCGCCTCGATAGGACTTCAAAGCCGGACGCGGGCGGTCGAGCGGAAGTTCAAGCGGCGGCGCAGGCTCGGTGTATTCCGCCACCCAATAGGCTTCCACCTTCGGATCGACATTTTGACGGCCCTGTTCGCGCGCATAATCGCTAAAGCGCATTGGAGCCGGAAGATCGCAGACGGCGCCGCGGCACTCCGCCGAATAAAATTTGCCTAGCTCGTCGAGAATTACGTTGGTCGACCATCCATCGCAGATCATGTGATGCGCGGTCACAAACAGGAGGTGCTCTTCGGCGCTGAGCCGCGCCAGCTTAGTGCGAAGCAGCGGACCGCGAAGCAAATCGAAGGCGGTGACGGCGTCGTCCTGCTTGAGTTGTTCGACGCGGTCGTGCTGTGCCTGGCCCGAAAGCGTTGAAAGATCGAGTACTGGGAGCGAAATATCGACGCGCGGAAGAATTCGCAGGGCGTCGCCGGACTCGGTGAGCACCGAGCGCAGGGCCTCGTGCCGATCGACTATGCTTGCGAGCAAGTTGCGTAATGCGTGTTCGTTCAAATTGCCGCGCAGACGAACCGTGAAGCCTTCGTTATAAGAACAGGACTCCTCATCGCCAAGCTGCGCCGACAACCGGATTTCCATCTGCGCTTCGGTTAATGGAGCCTCGCGCTCCACATCGGCGCGTGGCGTGGCCGGCGCCGGCAGGAATCCGCCGGCTTGCATTTCTGCGATGCTATCCCGGAAAGCGTTGGCGACGACTTCGAGATCCTGTTCCGTATGCGCTGTGGTTAGGAAGCAGGGGAAGCCTTCCTGAATGTGTACGCCCTTTGCGCGGAGATGATAGTAGAGCAGGCTGGCGAATCGCTGATCGGACGGAAAACCGAAATAGAAAATCGAATGAAAATGTTCGATGCGGGCGGGTACAGAACTTTTCTCGAAAAGTTGGTTGAGCGTGGCGACCAGACGTTCAGTTTTGCCGCTTAAATCCTTTTGTAGTTGCGGCCCGGCTTCTTTCAAATGATTCAGGACGGCCCAGGCCGAGGCCATTGCCAGCGGATGCCGGACAAAGGTGCCGGCGCAGAAAGTGACGCCAACCTCCGGAGATGAAGTATCGCCATACTGCCACATGCCGCCGTCGAGCGCATCCATGTACGCTGCTTTTCCAGCAAGAACGCCGATCGGGAGTCCTCCGCCGATCACCTTACCGTAGGTGGCCAGGTCCGCTCGAATCCCAAAAATTGCCTGAGCGCCGCCCGGATGAGTGCGGAAACCAGTCACGACTTCGTCAAAAATCAGAGCTGTGTTGGATTGTTCGGTGATGGCGCGCAGTTCGCGCAGGAATTCCACCGGCTGCAGATTGGGATGCCGGCTTTGGACGGGCTCTACCAGCACTGCCGCTAGCTCATGAGCGTGTTCGCGAATAATATCGAGTGACGCCGTCGAGCCGTACTCCAACACAATTACGTTGGCGGACTGTTCGTCCGTGATGCCCGGCGCGATCGGCCGCGAGCGCTTTCCCGCGGCCCGCATCAAAACCTCATCAAACGCGCCGTGATAATCGCCGGTGAAGAAAACGATTTTCTTCTTGTTCGTGACAGTGCGGGCCAGTCGAATAGCGGCCATCACGGCCTCGGAACCCGTGTTGCAGAAGGTCGCCCGATCCATGCCGGTCATTTCGCAAACGAGCTCAGCGACCTGCCCGGCGTAGGGCGTTTGCGGACCGATCTCGATGCCTGCGTTCAACTGTTTCTGTACCGCTTCGCGTACGAAATCGGGGCAGTGCCCAAACATCGTGACGCCAAAACCGTTTAAGAGATCGATGTATTCGTTACCGTCGACATCCCAGAGCTTGGAGCCGCTGGAACGAGCGACAGAGATCGGATAGACCAGATCTTTCCATTGCGCACGGAAACCGGATACCACGCGAGGATCCGCATGTCTTTGGCGATGCGCTTGCGCCAAACGTTTCGATTCTTTCGTGCGGCCGGTATAGCGGGCGGTAAATGCCGTGAGGTACTTTTCCTGCAGGGGATTTAGCTCACTGCCTGAACTTTTCTGAATCGGTTTGTACGGACCAAAGGACTGGAAGTCTGTTTTTTCTTTCGGAACTGTTGTTGACGAAATCTGCCGCTGTGCGGGAGCAGGCAGAACACCTTTCATCGTTTCCATTTGCCGCGACGTCAATTCGGCAAAGGCCTGGAGCTGAAGTTTCATCAGACCTTCCAGACCGCCGGAATCGGTTCGTTCCGAAATTGGCGCGGGTTCAGCGGCAATCTCCGGAGCTTTTTCGGCAGGCAGCACCGAATCCAGATACGCGCTCAACCGTTCGATCGTGGCCAGGTCGTCCAGCAGTTGGACAAACTTGATCTTCGTTCCATACTTGCTTTCGAGAGCCTGCGAAACTTGCGTCAGGAAGAGCGAATCGAATCCCATCTCGAGAAACGTCGCTGCTTCCGCGCGGTCGATATCCATCCCGGACAATTCCTCGAGAAGCGAAATCAGCTCATCTCGCAGCCGGTTGTTCCGGTCCTGCCTGGTCACTTGAGTCCTCACTGGAAGCACTTCCGCGGTCCTTTCTGAATTGCTGTTTTTGTTCGGGGGATCGATCCAATACCGCTTCCGCTCAAACGGGTACGTGGGCAAAGAGACGTGCCGCCGCTGTTGCCCTTGACAAATTTCGTTCCAGGCCGGCTCATTTCCGGACTGCCACAACTGTCCCAAGGCGGATAACATGGCTGCCATTTCGCTTTGTTTCACGGCGGCGTCGGCCAGACTCGACACCGCGGTCAGCGGATGCGCCGAGCCTTGCTCGTGCTGCCGCACCAACGTTGTCAGAGATTGGCCGGGACCCACTTCGAGTACGCGCCAGGACTGATCTGTTTGCAGACGGCGCACCGCGGCCGAAAACTGAACCGTCTCCCGGCAGTGCCGCGCGAAATAGATTGGATCGGTGGCCTGGGCATCGGTTATCCATTCGCCGGTCAGTGTGGAAACGTAAGGAATGCTGGGCGCGCGAAGCGGAATCTTCTCGATCAGCTCCGCGAGCGGTTCCAGGATCGGGTCCACGGCCGCGGAGTGAAAGGCGTGCGAGGTGCGCAATTGCTTACAGGGAATGCCCGCGCCGTTCAGCGACCGCTCGAGTTCGCAAATACTGTTTTCCGGCCCCGCGATTACGCAAAGATTCGGGCTGTTCACGGCGGCGACAGAAAGTTCCGGCTTAAGGTACTGCCGTATTTTCTCGGAAGACGTGCGAACGGACAGCATCCTTCCGCGCGGCAATTCCTGCATCATGCGGCCGCGGGCGGCAACCAGCGCCAGCGCGTCGGAGAGGGACAAGACGTCGGCCAGGCAGGCAGCGACAAACTCGCCGACACTGTGTCCGAGCATTGCTTGTGGCCGGATGCCCCAGCTCAGCCACTGCTTTGCCAGCGCGTACTCGATAGTGAAAATTGCCGGCTGCGCCAAGGAGGTCTGTTGCAGGCGCTCGGCGGCGTCAACGGATTCCGCATCGATCGCTGTCCGGATATCCAGGCCCAGATGCGGCTGAAGAAGTTGCGCGCATTCGTCCACAATCTGGCGAAACACCGGCAGCGCGTTGTAGAGTTCGCGACCCATGCCGGGATACTGTGCACCTTGCCCGGGAAACGCGAATGCGATGGGCAGCGCTTTTGTCATTTGAGCGGCCGGCGCCGCAGGAGGATTCGAGAGCCGCTCGATCGCGTCCTGCACGCTAGTGCACACAACAAAGCGGCGATGAGCAAAGTCTTTGCGTCCCGTTTGCAGCGTGTAGGCGACGTCAGCCACATCGGCGCGCGGGTTAGAACTCAGGTGGTCCGCAAGCCGCGCCGCCGCTGTATCCAACGCGGTCGGCGATTTCGCCGATATCGTCAGCAAGTGATGCGACGAATCGGAAGTACGTTTTTCCGGTTCCTGCGCTTGCTCCAGAATCACGTGCGCATTCGTTCCACCAACTCCGAAAGCGCTAACCCCAGCGCGCCGCGGCAGCTCGGCCGGATTCCAAGCGGTCAGCTTGTCATTCACATAAAACGGACT
>CATPCJ010000340.1 GCA_955652915.1 uncultured Bryobacteraceae bacterium | reverse complement strand
GTTAGAAAACGAGCCCTCGAACCACCAATGCTTCCAATAAGTTCCATCGAACGGCCTTGCCGTACTCGCACCTCACGCCGCGCAGCGAAGCGTTTTCATCCCCTCCAGTGTCGGCGCGCAGCGCCGAAATCGCGGGTCACACCAGGGAATGTGCCCTCAGTTGCTCCAAGAGCGGGTACGGCATCGTGCTCTCAGATGGAAAATTCATCAAATTCGATGAGCGCGGGAACGCCAAGGCCCTGGCGACGCTCAAGGCTGCCAGCAAGGAAAAAGATTTGAAGGCCAAAGTGTCCGGCACCTTGAAGGATGACGTCATTCAGGTGGACTCGATTCAGATCGAATAGAAATGTCGGGACCGGGAACCAGCCGGTCGTCTTCCACCGCATAACCGCAGGCGAAATGATAGACCACTTGCCGGCCTGACGTGCGTTCAATCCCGAGATAGTCATGCACTGAATCGTCGAAGAAGGCTCCGATTCCCGTGGACTGAAATCCCAGCGCTTCCGCGGCGATATACAGCCGTTGTCCTATAGCCCCGGCTTCAAAGTGAACGTAACGATAGCCGCGATCTCCGTGCAATCGCGCAGCGCGCTCCAAGTCGCCGATCATCGAAAAAGCGATGCACGAATTTCCCGCTAAGTCCTGTCCCAAACTGAGCCCAGCCGCCGCCACGCGTTGATCGCCAAGCATTAAATTGCTAAACTCTTTCCCGGGCGTATAGCGGTAAACCCCCGGCGGAAGGCCACTCACGCGATGCGAGTAAAAATAAAGCTCAACAAAACTCTCAGAAGCGAAATCGGCGTTCTGCGGACTGGTAGCCGACTCCAGCAGCGTCATCAATTGTTCGTAGCCGATTGTTTCGTCTCCACCGCGAAAATCCAACGCGGACCTGCGCCGCCTCACCACTTCTCCAAAGGCAGGCCCATTGGGAAAAGCGTGCTCAATTACTTGCCAGTCCGTGGGGACGCCGGGAGGATGCGTAATCCGGGTAGCGGCATGCATCTCCTCGATCCATGGATAGGGCACAGTTTCAGTTGAGAGCCGGTTCGGTATCCCACCCATCCACTCGTTTTTCTCCGCCTCGGGAAAAGCAGGCCCACCATGAATTCGCACCAGCAGCATGGGCCACTCGTCCTCCGCCAATCCATATCGCTTGGACACGGTATCGTCATCGAAGTTCCCCACCGCTCGAGATTCGCATCCGATCGCGGCGGCCGCCAGCGCCAACGATTGCCAGGCATGTCCCAGGTCGTGCAGACAATAACGATACGCGCGGCTTTGATACTTCCACGCCTCGCGCCACACAATCGTCGTCAGCAGAAACTCAAGAGAACCGAAGTCGCCCGTTGCCCGCTGCTCCAGCATGTGCGAGGAGACTCGGTAGTGATAAATCCCATTTGAACAGCCGAAATGAAACTCAGTCGGATGCAGATTTCCAGACGACGGATTCACCCGCAGCGCGTAGCGATCTCCCGAAGGCGCCTGCTTGGCGGCACTGATGGACGCCGAGTAAAACAGGAGCCGGGAGAGAAAAGCAATCCAGCCGGCCGATTCATCCGTCCCCTTGTGATTGGCCAAAACGGCCAGCGCGGGAATATCCGGCGCTGGCGGATCGGCGGGAAGATCGATGACCGGCACGCCCTCGTAATGGCGGAATGGATCGGGCATATTCGCCCAATCCAGAAAATGTTGATTCCGTCGGAGCGACGCGGACGAGTGCTTGGTAGCCTCGTGATATTTGCGCCAGGCAGTCGTAGTGGGACAAGCCTCCCGGCCTGTCAGTTGCCGATTGTAGCAAGACAGCAAATGTTGACAGGCCAGTGTGCCAGGTTAAACAAAATTGCGAAATGGCCGGCCTCCTGGTTGGTAACCTGCGGCCGATTGGCAATCGGCCCGTAAGTAATTCCGAATCCATCACCAGGCGGATTACCAATCCGCCGCAGGATGCCATCCTGCCCCACCTAAGAATGTCCAAACTCCAGTGACAGCCAGGAGGCCTGCCCCACGCGGTTAGTACAATATCAAAATGAGCCGCCGCCACTTGGCCTGGATGCTTTTTGCGCCCTTCTTAATCCAGGGCCAAGTTACAACCTCGCAGTACGATAATACCCGTAGGGGCGCGAATTTAAATGAGACCATCCTTACCCCGCAGAACGTCAACGCGGCCCGATTCGGAAAGCTATTCTCCCTGAAAGTGGACGGCGACATCTATGCCCAGCCGCTCTATCTTCCGGGCGTGGAGATTCCCGGAAAAGGGAAGCACAACGTTGTTTTCGTGGCCACCGAGCATGACAGTGTTTATGCTTTCGATGCGGACGGCCAGCCCTCCACGCCGCTGTGGCACGCCAATTTTCTGAACGCGGATGCGGGCATCACCACCGTGCCGGATCGCGAGGTACGTTGCCCGTTCATCCGGCCGGAGATCGGCATTACGCCGACGCCGGTCATCGATATTGGTAGCGGAACGATTTACGTGTTGGCTCGGACCAAAGAAGGCAAAGGAGTGCTCGGCGGCGGGCGATACGTTCAACGCTTACACGCCCTGGCTATCACCACCGGCGCCGAGAAATTTGGAGGACCGGTTGAAATCAAAGCGTCCATAAAAGGCCGCGGCGCCGGAGCATCGAATGGGCAGATCGACTTCGACCCGCTTCGCGAACTTCCGCGGGCCGGGCTCCTGCTGGTGAAGGGCAATGTGTATCTGACGTGGGCATCCTCCTGCGATGTCGCCCCGTATCACGGCTGGATTATCGCTTACGACGCGCGCACGCTCAGCCAAACCGCGGTCTTCAACACGTCGCCCGACGCCGAAGAAAGTGGAATCTGGCAGAGCGACACGGCGCCGGCGGCGGATGTGGACGGCAACATATTCGTCGCCACCGGTAACGGAAAATTCGACGTGGCTCCAGCGGGCGGCCGCGATTATGGCGACTCCGTTTTGAAACTTGCTCTGAGTGGCGGCAAGCTGGAGCTGCGCGATTTCTTCACGCCTTACAATCAACAGGAATTGAATGCCCAGGATGCGGACCTGGGGTCGGGCGGTCCGGTGCTCCTGCCAGATCAGCCCGGACTGCATCCACATTTGCTCATCGTCGGAGGCAAGGCCGGCGCTCTTTATGTAATCGATCGTGATCGGCTGGGGAAATGGCAGGCCGGCAGCGACAGCAACGCGGTTCAAGTGCTTCCGATCGCGGAGGGCATCTACAGTGCCGCCGCCTACTGGAACAATCATGTGTATATTTTCGGGGCTCACTCCGTCTTAAAGGATTTTGCGTTGGAGCAGGGCAAATTGTCCGCTCAGCCGGTAGGGCGGGGAACTACTCAATTCGTCGATCCAGGCGCGACGCCAACGATATCGGCCAACGGATCGCGCAACGGCATTGTTTGGGTCTTGCGTTCGAAAGGCTGGCGATCGCCCGACACTCCCGCGGTTCTCTATGCTTACGACGCATCCAACGTCGCCCGTGAACTCTACAACAGCGAGCAGAACAGCACACGCGATCATGCCGGCCTCTGCCTTCGGTTCAATATTCCGACGGTAGTAAATGGCAAAGTGTATGTTGGAGCGAAGAGCGAGATCGATGTTTACGGCCTGATTCCCGGCGCCCGCTGACCGGGGCAACCGCTCGGTTCGGGGCGTTTCAGCGACCCTTTCTGGCAATCTGGCCGCTACCGGCGGCGGAGAAATGCAAACGTCAGGAGTCCGCCTCCCAGCAGCAGAAAAGTAGACGGTTCCGGTGTGGCCGTGACGTCCTGACGCAGGGTGTTGTCGATCGCCAGAAATGGAAACTCCTGCAGATCGAACCAGCCGTAGCGGTTCTCGCAGCAATTGACAGCGGTATCGCTGGCATCGGACAAGTGCCACGTATGCAGCATCGTGCCGCTTGAATTTATGATCGATAGGTCCACCACCAGAACGCCGGCCACGTTGTGGAAATAGTGCTGGAAGGTGTACCAGCCGGTCTGGGTAATGGCGAACGGGTCGTGCATGGGATTCTCAGGGAAAGAGCTGCCGCGCCCGGCATTGTTGCCGGCGCTCACCACGAAACGCGCCCCTGATCCGGTGGCGTCGGTATTGTTGTAAAAACCGGCATTGAACAGGAAGTCCCGGCGGAAGTTAGTAGCTAAATCATTGACCGCCGAATCCCAATCGAATCGCGTGTCGTTGTTGAAGGTGCCCCCCACGTTTAGATAAATGTCCGCCGAGGTGATATAACCCATGCCTGCCGTGAAACTCATGTTGTAACCGCCCCATCGCGTGAAGGCGCTTCCATTATCCTTTTCCAGGTTTCCCGTCAGGGCTTCCGCGTGAAAAGAGCCGGTGCGCGACGTTACTCCATCGGTTCCACTCGCAACCCGCATGGCATCGTTCATTCCGCCAAAGATATTCCAGCCGGCATTGTCGGTTTCGAACCCTTGAAAGAATGACGCCGCGCCAGCCGGCGTTCCGGCCAACACAAGTAGCGACGGCACAATAATGAACACGTGTTTCTTGAGCATGTCTCCTCCTCCGATTTGACGGTTCACAGTATATCGCAAAAACAAAAGACGCGTACGGTGTTTTCACCGGCTTACGTGAATTACCGCTCCGGGGCGAGCTTGTAGATGTCCGGACGAACGATTTCCATGTATCCGCCAGGGTTCTGGAGGGGCTGAAACCCAAACCGCGCATAGAGTCCGTGCGCGTCTCTGGTGACCAGGACGAATCGCCTGATGCCTTGCAGATCCGGGTGCGATTGCAGCTCCTCAATGAGCCATTTCCCCAGCCCGCGGCCCGAGTATTCCTCAAGAACATATACATCGCAGAGATAAGCGAACGTAGCTCTATCCGTGACTACTCTGGCAAACCCCACCTGCCGGCCGCCGTCGAAGAGAGAGAAACAGAGCGAGCCGGCGATGGCCTTCGTCAGAAGATCCTTCGAGATTCCCTCGGCCCAGTAGGAGCGTGTCAGATACGCATGCACTGCATCCAGATCGATTCTATCTGGATCGGTTGTGATCTCATACTGCCCTCGGACTCTCTTAAACTCAGAAACGATCATGGTGTCGACTGAGAATCGGCTCCGCAAACCGGCCATACTTGGCGAGCGCGGCGCGATCATTTTTCTTCACCGCCGCCAGCACGGCCGTTTCTATCTCCGGAGTAATTACTTCGATGCGGCCGACGAACGTCCGCTCGATCCTGGAGGGTTTGGGACTAATCGATAACGGCAAAATCGAATCGACTGCGCTTCGCGGCAGAATGTAGAAGACGCGCGCGCCCTCCTCGAACCAGGAGTCGCGCCAGGTTTCCACCATCGCGTGCGACTCGTCGGCAAATAGCCCGCTGGCGACCAGCACTCGTTCCAGTTCTGCGCGTAGAGAGACAATATCGTTGCCCAATTGGGGCCGTTCCAACACGGCCTCGGAGCCCGTCAAATGGCCAAAGCGATACCCCACCTCTCCGCCTTGATTCTCGAATAGAATAATGGCGCCGGGTTGGTCCTCAATCTCGTTCCGTACGACGATTTGGTTGTTCACCAGCTTCACCGAAAGCGGTGGCTGGAACGTTGCCACACCCCGGTAGAAAAGGAATCGCTCCTGCTGCTGTACGCCCTTGTTCGACACTTGCAATGTGGCGGCCGCGGTGTTGCGCGCCGCATAATAATGGCTAATCCTGCCGTCACTCGAGAAATCTCCTTTACTGGCCGGCAAGATCTTTACGCCGGACCAAACGATTTCCGCCGTGCGCTGAATAGCCGCCGGATACCATTCCGTAATGGTGCCGCTGGGGAAGCCAACCTTCACTGAAACATCCGTTTCCTTGGGGCAATAGAAGTAGAGCACCGGCGTTTCCATCCGAACAGTGCCGGGCAAAACGGTTTTAATGCCGAAGTGGTAAACGAACGACGGCAAGTCCGGAGATCCACTCAACGGAAGCCAGGCGATGGCGTTGCCATCCGGGCCTGCAATCGATGTGAAGGTGCCCCATTCGTGAACAACCAAGTCGTCCGCGGGCCCAGACAGGCCTCCGGCGAAAAGAGAACAAGCCAGCAGCGTCAGGGCGGCCGCGGAAATTGAATTGAAAGACATGAAACCCTCCTGAACTATAGTCGAATTCGGGTGCCTGTCTGTTAACAAGCATTCCTCGGTTAACATAGAAGTTTAACTTCCCCATGGCATTGCGTTTTTACAACACCCTCACCCAGCAGGTGGAGCCCTTTGTGCCGCTCCAAGGCAACACCGTGCGCATGTACACTTGCGGACCCACCGTCTACAACTTCGCGCACATCGGTAATTTTCGAACCTTCACGTTCGAGGACATCCTGCGGCGGTGGCTGCGGGCGCGCGGCTATCAACTGGACCACGTCATGAATATCACTGACGTCGAGGACAAGATCATTCGCAGCGCGGCCGCTGAAAATAAATCCATCGCCGAATACACCGAGCGCTACACACAGGCATTCCTCGAAGACAGCGCAGCCCTCCGCCTGGAGCGGCCCGAACGCGTGGTGAAGGCCACCGAACACATCACCGAAATGGTCGCCGCGATTCAAGAACTGGACGCCCGCGGCTTCACCTATCGGAGCGATGGCTCCACTTACTACCGAATCTCGAAGTTTCCCGAGTACGGCAAGCTGTCGCACAACGATTTTGGCGGCATTCGCGTGGGCGCCCGAGTCGACGCCGATGAATACGACAAGGCGGACGCGCGCGATTTCGTTTTGTGGAAGTCGCCTAAGAACGGCGAGCCTTTCTGGGAGAGCGCCATCGGACCGGGCCGTCCCGGGTGGCACATTGAGTGCTCCGTGATGGCCATGAAATACCTTGGCGAGACGTTGGATATACACGCCGGCGGGGTCGATCTGATCTTCCCTCATCACGAAAACGAAATCGCGCAGTCGGAGGCGATTACCTCCAAGCCTTTTGCCCGCTACTGGCTGCATGCGGAATTCTTGAACATCGAATCGCACAAGATGTCCAAATCGGCGGGCAATTTCTATACGCTGCGCGATCTGCTGGACATGGGCTACGCGCCCGAACAAGTCCGCTATCTTTTCGCTTCGGTCCCTTATCGCAAGAAGTTGAATTTCACGTTCGATGGATTGAAGGCGGCCGCAACCGCGATCGACCGGCTGAGGAATTTTAAGTTGCGCCTGGAAACGGACAAGTTCCCGGATGGCCTCGACCAGGCTCTAACGGATCGGGCTGGGGCCGCCGCGCGGCAGTTCGAAGAGAGCCTGGATGACGACCTGAACACCGCCGAAGCGCTGGCCGCCTTATTCGAATACGTGCGAGATGCCAACACCGCCATGGATTCGGGTGAATTCCGGGCGGGGAACGTCGCGGCGGCGCTGGCCGTTCTCGACCGGTTCGACGCCATCTTCGACGTGCTTCGTCCAACGCGCCACGAGACCGGAATCGCCGACGTGGAAGTGGAGGCGCTCATAACCGAGCGTGCGCAAGCAAAAAAGAACCGCGACTTTGCGCGGTCCGATCAGATTCGCGCTCAACTGTTGGACGCCGGAATCATTCTGGAAGACACCAAAGAGGGAGCGCGCTGGAAGAGGAAATAGGATATGAAGATCGAAACCAAACCCATCCATGTTGGCGACCGCAAGCCGGATCCAGCAAGACCCGGCGGGTTCATTCCCGTCACCACGCCCATCTACACCGCCGCCAGCTACATCTACGAGAGCACTGCCCAGCTTGACCGTGTGCTGGGGCGGGAAGAAGAAGGCTATTGCTATTCCCGCTACGACAATCCGACCAACGCGGCGCTCGAAGAATTGATGACGTCGCTCGAAAACGGCCACGGCGCGCTGGCCTGCTCATCGGGAATGATGGCCGTGCATGTGGCGTTACTGGCCGCGCTCACCGATCGGCGTAGATCCATCCTGGCCGCCAGTGCCCTCTATGGCGCCACCACCAGTTTGCTGTGCAAGGTGCTGGAGCCGCTGGGAATCGATATTCATTTCGTCAACATTTGCGATCTCGAAAAAGTGCGGCAGAAGATTTCCGACACCAAGCCGGGCTGCGTGTTGATGGAAACGATTTCAAATCCGCTGCTGCGCGTGGGCGAAATGGATCGCATCGCGGAAATGACGCGCGCCGCCGGGGCCGCCTTGATAGTGGATAACACCTTCGCCACGCCGCTTATGTTGCGTCCGCTCGAGATTGGCGCGCATATGGTGGTGCACAGCGTGACCAAATTCCTGGCCGGCCATGGCGACGTACTGGGCGGCATAATTGTCGCGGACAAAGAGCATCACGTGGTGATACGAAACTTGTGCCGCACCATCGGACCCGGCCTGGGACCGTTCGAAAGTTATCTCACGATGCGCGGCATCAAAACTTTTGCGCTGCGCATGGAGCGGCACTGTTCCAATGCGTGCCGGGTTGCCTCCTGGCTAAGCTCCCATCCACGCGTGTCGCGCGTACACTATCTGGCCGACCCCGCGCATCCGGATGCGGCAGTGATCCGCCGTCTTTTTCCGGAAGGTCCGTACGGCGCCATCGTCACGCTGGAGTTGAAAGACGCGGGCAAGGAAGAGATGTTCCGTTTCATGGACCGCCTAAAGCTAATCGTGCGCGCCACCTCGCTTGGCGACGTCCACAGCCTGGTGCTATATCCGGTAATCGCCTCGCATCGCGACGT
>CATPCJ010000339.1 GCA_955652915.1 uncultured Bryobacteraceae bacterium | reverse complement strand
GGCCTCACCATGCCGAAGCGCGAGTACTCCGACCCCGATTCCAAACTGCGCGGCGTCTTGATGGAAATGCACGACCTGGCCGCCAGCACTTTCCAGTCCAATTTGAATTCGCCTGCCGGCGCGGAAGCTCGAAACTACCTGAGCGGCCGTGGCGTCTCATCAGAGCAGATCGCGGAATTTGGACTCGGCGTTTCCGATGCTTCCGGTCAGCAGTTGGTTCGCCGCCTACAAGAGAAATTTGGGGCCGAGAATCTGGAAAACTCGGGACTCGTGCTGAAGCGCCAGGATGGCAGCGGCTTCTTCGACCGCTTTCGGGGCAGGCTGATGTTTCCTATACATAATGAATCGGGTAAGGTGATTGGCTTCGGCGGCCGCGCTCTAAAATCCGGCGACGAGCCTAAGTATTTGAACTCGCCCGAAACCGCCCTCTATCGCAAAAGCTACGTGCTATACAACCTCCATCGCGCCAAGGACGCCGTTCGAAAAGCCCAGTGTTCCGTGCTCGTCGAAGGTTATATGGATGTCATCGGCGTCTATTCGGCGGGAGTGCGCCACGTCGTCGCGAGCTGCGGTACGGCGCTCACCAACACGCAAGTCCGCGCGCTCAAGCGCCACTCCGAACGCATCGTGGTGAATTTCGATCCCGACACAGCCGGTGCAAATGCGGCCGAACGATCCATTCAGATGTTGCTGGATGAGAGCTTGCAGGTTCGCGTCCTCGAGCTCGAGGGCGATCTCGATCCCGACGAATACATAAAGACCTTTGGCGCCGAAACCTACCGCAGCCGTCTGGACAAGGCGCCCGCATATTTCCATTGGCTGGCGGATCGGGCGCGTAAGAAATTCGATATGAAAACCGTGGAAGGCCGGATGCAGGGCTTCAAGTTTGTGGCGCCGGCCATCCAGCGCATTTCCGACCGGTTGGAGCGATTCGCCGTCGCTAACGATGTGGCCGACTATCTGGGCGTCGATGAGAAGCTCATTCGCGATCATTTCAGCAAGAGCTCGGCTACAAATGAGCCGTCCAAGCGCGGGCCCCGGGTACCTCCCAATGAGCGCTTGTTGTTAAATTCCCTGCTGGCGAGCGGCGCGGCCCGCGATGCCGTGATCCCGGAATTGCGGGACATGCCGGTGGTAGACGGCTTCGTTACGAAAAACGCGTTTAAAGCTTTGTTTGCCATGCATGCGGATCGTGCGCCGTTCCGGTTTGGAGATCTGGAAGGCCGCCTGGGCGACGCGGACCGGGATCTATTGTCCTCTGTTATTTTTGCCGATGAAGTATTGGAGGAGGAACAGGCCAGTGAGCAGGCAATCGCCTGCCTGCGTAGCCTCAAGGCCCAGGATCCGAAGTCCGAAGCAGCTGCTCTCAGGGCGCAAATCAAGACATTGGAGCGCGAAGGAAATATCGAGGAAGCGTTACGCCTCGCCGAAGAATTGAATCGACGGTCTCGCCTTGCCAATGTGAGACAGCCATGACATTTACGGATTGTGGGCGGACGCCCTCGTCCGCGCGCGCCCCCCAGGTCGCCCCGGTTTTATGCTGCGCACCATGACATTTTCGCGGTCAAATGGTAATAGAACGATGTTGTACACTTAGTGGATCAGAGCTAGAACTCGCTGGGTTGTGGAGTACCAGTGGCAACGGATGACAAGTACGGCAGGCTGAAGCAACTCATGGAAGTGGGAAAAGAAAAAGGATTCGTCCTATACGATGAAGTGAACGAGTTGATCGCCGAGGACTTTAATTCCGGCCGCGAGTTTGAAGATCTGCTTTCCGATCTCGACAGCGCCGGCGTCGAGATCTTGGAAGAACCCAAGATCGACTTCGAGAAGAAGGACGACACGGAAGAGCTCGGAGATCTGGATCTCGCCCAGGACGCCGGCGATAAGACCAATGATCCGGTCCGCATGTACCTGCGCGAGATGGGCACCGTTCCGCTGCTCACGCGCGAAGGCGAAATCGAGCTGGCCAAGCGCAACGAGCGTGGACAATGGGCGGTTCGCAAGGCGCTCTCCCGTTCGCCCCTGGTCATCCGCGAAATCATCCAGCTAAACGACGACCTGGCGCGCCAGACCTCCGCGGTGAAGGACATCCTGGTCCTTCCGGAGTTCGTGATCACCGATGAAGATTTCACCGCGCAGCACGAAGAGCTGATCGCCAAGATCAACGAGATCGAGCGCTATTACAAGAAAACCCAGCAGTACCGGCAGAAGCTGCAGGCCATCTCGCGGCAGATGAAGCCCAAGCAGCATCGCAGTCTGCGCTACGGACTGGCGCGGAACATGGTCCAAATCTCCAGGATCATCCGCAACGTTGCGTTCAACACCAGCGTGCGCCGCAACCTGGCCGGGCGGCTGCGCTGCTCCGTCGATGAACTGAAGCCGTTGGAGCGCGAGATCGCGAAGCTGCAGCGGAAACTCGAAGAACCGAATCATGGCGGACAGCCCACGCGCGATTTGCGCAAGGAACTCCGGCAGTGCAGCCAGCGCATTCAACAGCTCGAAGAGGACTGCGGAGCATCCGCCACGGAGCTTCGCCGTACCCTGCAGATCGTCGAGCGCGGCGAACAGGAAGCCGAGTCCGCCAAGAAGCAGCTCATTGAGGCCAACCTTCGGCTGGTGGTTTCCATCGCCAAGCGTTATACCAATCGCGGATTGCAGTTCCTCGATCTCATTCAGGAAGGCAACATCGGTCTGATGAAGGCCGTCGACAAGTTCGACTACCGCCGCGGCTACAAGTTTTCCACCTATGCCACTTGGTGGGTGCGGCAAGCCATTACCCGCGCGATTGCCGATCAGGCTCGCACCATTCGCATTCCGGTGCACATGATCGAGACCATCAACAAATTGGTGCGCACGCAGCGCCAGCTTCAGCAGGAATTGGGCCGGGAACCGACAACCGAAGAGCTTTCGGTGAAGATGGAATTGCCGGTCGGCAAGGTGCGCAAGGTTTTACGGATTGCACAAGAGCCGATTTCACTGGAGACGCCGGTGGGCGAAGAGGAAGAATCCCACCTCGGCGATTTCATCGTCGATCGCCGCGTGGTTTCACCGTCCGAAGCCGTGATCAACCTCAACCTGCGCGAGCAGACCGCCGAGGTCCTCAAGACTCTCAGCCCGCGCGAAGAGAAGATCATCAAGATGCGCTTTGGTTTGCAGGACGGCAGCGAGCACACTCTTGAAGAAGTGGGCCAACATTTTGCGGTAACGCGCGAGCGTATCCGCCAGATCGAAGCCAAGGCTCTCCGCAAACTGCGCCATCCCAGCCGCAGCCATCGCCTCCGCGCATTTCTGGATACCAGTCTTCACGAGTAGATCTTTTTTACTCGCTCCACGATTGTCTCCGGCACCAGGTGCTCCCATGGCTCGCGCCGCGCGATCCGCTGTCTCACTTCAGATGACGACACATAATCGTGAGCGCCTTCCAGGGCCAGCGAATGGATGCGCCGCTCGAACTCCGGCGGAGGTTTGAATTGGCCGCCTCGCGGAGCCACCAACAGTTCGAACTCATCCAGCATCTCCTCGACGACGCCGGGCCGTCCATAGTCCCAGGTAAGTATCCGCTCGGCTGCATCGCGTCCGCAGATGAGATAAACCTGGGTTGGAGAGCCCCGGGTCCCGAGTCCCGAGCCCCCAGTCCCCAGCGAGTAATGCGCTCGGCACTCACGCGCGATGTCGATGAACAGCCCCTCCTCGCTGGTGGCGATCGAGTGGGGAACGGTGAGGCCGGAATGCAGCAGCATTTCGACGCGTTCCTCAGCCGTCGCGCCGAAATATTTCTTGTGCGGGAACACGCGCGGCACGACGAAGAGCACTTCATCGACCTTAAATCCCGCCGCGCTGGCCAGCTCGAAATGCGCGATTGTAGGCGGATTGAAACTACCCGCCAGAATCCCGAGCTTGCGGGGTTTCGAGGGCGATCGCCGATAGAACTCCACCTCTGAATAGTATAGAGCCTCAGTAAAGATGCCTTTAAGTGCAGTCATTTAGGAACCTAAGGTTGTCCTAAGGGTGAGGTAGGGTAAGTACCCGACAGATCGCCGAAGCGTTTAGGCCTAAAGTAATAATATGTTGCATTGGATATGCCCTGATTGCGGCGCCGACTGCCCGCCGACCGTCAGGGAATGTCCAGCATGCGTGGATGCCCCGCAATCGGTGACCGACGGAGTACTGGCATTGTCCAGGAGCATCCAGGTTCTAACACCAGCCCAACAACCACTCTTGCTGGCAACGGTAGCTAATGGACACTCGAACGGCCATGTCGCAATTCCCGAAGATGAAACCATCGAATCCCTGGTCCGCCCATTAGTGGAATCATCTCTGCTCGAAGCTTCGGTAGAAGCGCTAGCGATAGCCATTGAACCGCGCGCGTTAGCAAGCCGTACTGCGCCGGCGCTCAATGCCCCATTTGTCGAGTCTACTGAAGTGGCGCCAGTTGCCACGGAACAATTAGCAGCGCTTGCGTCCGCACTGGAACAAGTTCCAGCGGTCGAGACGGTTGCTCCAACCCTGGAACAAGAGCAAGTCGTAGCGGCCGCGTCAGTGGAACAGGTTCCAGCAGTCGAGCCGGTTGCTCCAACCGTGGAACAGGAGCAAGTCGTAGCGGCCGCGTCAGTGGAACAGGTTCCAGCAGTCGAGACGGTTGCTCCAACCGTGGAACAAGAGCAAGTCGTAGCGGCTGCGTCAGTGGAACAGGTTCCAATGGTCGAGACGGTTGCTCCAACCGTGGAACAGGAGCAAGTCGTAGCGGCCGCCGAAGTGGAACAGGTTCCAACGGTCGAGCCGGTTGCTCCAACCGTGGAACAGCTCGCGCCTGTCGTGGCCGAGCAGGTCGCGGCGCTGGCCGCCGAAGTGGAACAAGTCGCGCCTGCCCTCGTCGCAGCGGTTGCCGCGATACCGGACGATCCTCTCGTTGTTGAACCAACCTATGATCCCGGCCCGCTCTCGACCGCGCTCGCACTGCATGCCGAAGCGTTGCTCCACGTCATCAATACTCAACTTGACGCCTTCGAATCGGCGATTCGCGCAATCGTGGCTACTTTTCAAGCACGGCCAGTCTCCGCTTTGCTTGCCGCTCCCTGCGAAATCGTGAACGCTCCCGCGCGGCCGGCTACCCGGTGGCTGCGAACATCGAGGCCTTCCATTCGATGCGCAAAACCGAACGACCCGAATAGTAGTTCGCTCAGCAGCGGACCGCTCACGTCGGCACTGGACGGTCCATGCCTTCCCGTCGATCTCCGAACGTTAGCCGAGAAGTCCGCGACCAAGCCGGGGCGGCCAGGGAAGCGGGCTACCATGCCCGCTTGGGTCATGAGCCTGTTGGTCGCCACCGCTTTGTTCCTCGGAGCCGGAAGGTATGTTCAGTACGTTTCTGAAAATCAGGACGCTAAGGCCGCTTCCATTGCCGGCCAGCACGCGGCTCAAGCGAGCGCAGGCACTTTGGTCTCCGCGCCCGGAGATCCGCATCCGCTTGCCAGATTCGTCGAGGTCACCGGCCTGCGCGTCAGCGCCGATCTGAATCGCAAGTCGCAACTGCAATACCTCGTGGTGAATCATTCATCGGTGCGTCTTGCCGACGTCGTGCTCAAAATAGCCGTCCGTTCGGCCGCGGATTCATCCGGGGCCCCTCCACTGTTTACTTTGTCGGTTGCGGTGCCGGTCCTGGGACCAAATCAGTCCAAGGAGTTAAGATCCGATCTCGACGCCGCGCTTCGATCGGCTTCCATTCCAGACTGGGAAAACCTGCGAGCCGACGTGCAAGTAAACAGCAAGCAGTAATCGCCTCACCTACCGCGCAGCGCCTCCATCTGTTCCCGGCTGAATTTGCAAGTCACCGGCAGGGGCGTGGAGACGCCGAGGTGCTGCAGGTTCGAGCGCGCATTGAATTCGCAGGGATCCATCGCCAGCGCGCGTTCAAAATCCTGCCGCGCCGCTTCTCTTTGATCCAACGCAAGCAGTGCGGCGCCGCGATTGTTCAAAGCTTCCGGGTTTCGGGGATCGAGCGCGAGCGCCCGTCCGAATTCCACCAAGGCATCGCCGGATCTTCCCATCTTCAGATAGATTCGGCCTTCATCGGCTGGAATCCTTGGATCGCCGGGAGCATTTTGCTTAGCCCGTTCGAGAATCTCAAGGCCACGTTGGGGATCGACTGCTCTCGCCAGGTGGATTTTTGGCCGAAGCTTCTCCGGAGCCTTTTCCACCGCATCCGTCCACAGAGACTCTTCCGTTCTCCATGTGGAAGTGCGCACGAAACTCAGGCCCAACAGCAGCAAAAAAAGCGGCGCGAGGAAAATCGGCCGCACCCTCTGCAGCAGCAGTCCGGCACAGGCTGCAAAGGCGATCGTCGGCAGATACATTCGGCGATCCGCGGCGAGATCGGTGGCGGGAAAAATAGAAGAGCTTGGCAGCAACAGGACGAGTCCGGCGATGAACCAAAATCCCGCCCGCGCATTGGTAAAGCGGAACGCCGCGAGGGCCGCGAGCGCCGCGATTCCAAGCCAGGCAAGCGCCGCCAGCCAGACCGGTGGAATCGCCATGCTCGGATCAATCGTAAATCCCCAGGGGAACACCAGCATTCGCAGGTAGCGCAAAATCACGACACCCTGCGCCGCCAGGTACGATTGCGATGATACGGCGGCCTGGGCACCGCTGCCCGATCCGGGCGTGACGTTGGCGGCAAGCAGTACCCGCACTCCCGCGGCCAGCGATAGCGCGAGCATGGCGGCGATGGGCTTCAGCTCTTTTCGATCGTGAGAAACCGATACATGCAGCAACAGCACGAAAGCCGGAAACGCAACACACTCTTCTTTCGCCAACAGCGCCAGTGCAAACCACGCGGCCGCCCACCAGCGACGATCGCGGTTCCAACTGGCAAGTGCAGCCAGGCACAGCACCGTCGCGAGCGCGCTGCTTCGGGCGAAGACGTAGTTAACTGGCTCGGCTTGAAAAGGGTGGACGGCAAAAATCGCCGTGCCGATCAATACCGCCGCGGGTGGCAGCCAACGGCTCAATGTATCCCACAGCAGCACGATGGCGATCAAATGCAATAACAAATTGACGGCGAGGTATCCCGCTGGATCGTTCCCACCAAGCTTGGCATTGATCCAAAAGGTCAGGTAGGTCAGCGGGCGGGTATCCAGTGGACGCCACAGGTCCGTGGAAAATAGCGAATAATCGTCCAGATGAAATGAACCCCACAGACAGCCGCCAAAGGCGACGATGGCTGCGAGCGCGAGCAATAGACTTTGGCGGGAAACGATAATAACAGTGTGACAAAAACTCCGGCACCCCAGGGAAAAGCTACTCCGCCAAAGCTGGTACCTCGCCCCAAGACCGCAGCCGATCGCGCGGCTCGCCTGAAGAAAATTATTCACCTGCTGGATCGGATGTATCCCGCGCCCAGGACCCCGCTCACGCATCGCGATGCCTGGGAACTTCTAGCGGCCACGATTCTGTCGGCGCAGTGTACCGATAAGCGCGTGAATGAAGTGACACCGGGACTGTTCCGGAAATATCCAACCATCACCGATTTCGCGAATGCGAATCCGGCGGAACTCGGCCAGGACATCCGGTCAACGGGATTTTTCAACAACAAGTCGAAGTCGCTCATCGGAGCGGCACGCAAGATTCTTGCCGATTTCAAAGGCCAGGTTCCGCAAACGATGGAGGAAATGCTCACCATTCCCGGCGCGGCGCGCAAGACTTCCAACGTTGTTCTAGGCGCCTTCTATGGAATTCCGGCGGGGGTGGTAGTAGACACGCACGTCCAACGGCTGGCCCAGCGGCTGGATTTGAGCAAGCAAACAGACCCCGTCAAGATCGAGCAGGATCTGATAAAGATTTTGCCGAAGGAGAAGTGGATCGACTTTCCGCTGCAACTGATTTTTCACGGCCGCGCGCTGTGCGTCGCCAGGAAGCCCCGCTGCGCGGAATGTCCTATCGATCCGATCTGTTATGCCAAAGATAAAAACCTTTCGGGCTAGCGTATCGTATCCAGGGCCGGCTAGAAGCCCAATGCCACTAGTTTTCCGCTACAGAACACTTGCACAAATTGTGGGGCGGACCCCTGGTCCTCGGCCGGCCTTTCTGGGTTGGCAACGACTGGATTCTTCGAATGAAAAGCGGGTCCAGGTGGACTCGCGTGGACCGTGGGTTCCGCCCCACTGGGTTTTATTGCATTCCCGCTCTTGAGAAAACTAAGGGGCATTGGGCTGAACGCCTGCCGCGGGCAGGATTGCCCGCCCCACAATACCAGGAGTTATGTACTAGAGCGTCTTCATCAAAAATGAGCAGATGTGGTAGCCATCGATAAATTTGAATGGCGTTTCGCCGAGCGTGTAATGGCCGCAAGGCAGCACGACCACCTTGTGATCCACTCCCAGTTCTTCGATCCGCCGGACGACATCCCTGGAGAACCGGGGCAGGAAGGTCGTATCGTAGGCGGAGTAGATGAAAAGCGATTTGTGCCTGCGCGCCGCGAACTTTTCCAGATAGTTGACGGGGCTGATTGCCATCCAGGCTTCGCGAAGACGATCGACGTCGAGGTGTGGTTCCACTCCCTGGCGGATGTGCTGCGTCGAAAGCCCCGTCCACACCACGTCGGCGACGTAGGTGGAACAGTGGTTGAAGACGTTCACCGAAATGCGGTCATCGTGCGCGCTCGCCAAACATGCATAGCATGATCCCAAACTGGTGCCGACGATTCCGAGGCGGTTGTAGCCCTGGGTTTCCAGCCAGTCGAAGCAGCAGCGGACATCGATCACGGCCTGGCGTGTAGCGTCAATGGTGCGGCAGATGTTCGCGGAAACGGCATAGTCGGCGCGTTGCAATTCCGGAGGCATCCGGAAATCGTGATAAGGCAGACTGATTCGCAGTGCCGATATGCCCAGACGGCTGAGCCCGCGGCACAAACCATTGTGACCTTCACCGGGCGAGTTCCAGTGCGGCAGCAGCACCACGGCCCGCTTGCTGTTCCTGGCGGGAAACCACTGCGCGTGGACAAGATTGTTTTCCGCATACCTCGATTCCACTGGTGAGCGGAAGCGCAAAATCCCGTCGCGCAACTCGAAATCTGCCGGGCGTTCGTATGCAAAGAAGGCATCGCTGTCCGTAATGGCGGCGCGGTTCAGCTTGGCGACGTAATCCTCGGTGGTCTCGCCATTCTTCGGAAAACGCTGCGTGCAAGGCCAACCACTGCTCCAATCCAAGCCCCACTCGAACTCGCGGACCACGCGATTGGTGGAGCGGAAACACAAACGGTTTTCCCACGAACCGATCCAACGTTCATAAGGACGTACGGAGTTACTCGCCATCTGGTTTCTCTTCAGGATAACGGATCGTGGGAAAGCGTTGTCGAAATCGATTCTGCCGTCTGAATTCAAAGCGGAGACATTTCGGAGTTTGGGCGTTATGCGTCCAAGTGTTTCATTGACTCCGACTTCAACGATCGGTGAAGCCTACGACTCGGGGGTATGAATTCGATTGCTGTGCGGCTGTTATGGAACCTGACGCGCCGCCACGCCGGAGACAGTCGCTGCATGATCTTTGATGATGTCCTCTAAGATTTTTAGAAGCGGCTGGAAACCGGTGAAGTTGATGCTATTTGCTCTCGCTTTGACGACATGTTCTGCAAAAATTCTCTTCCCGTAGTGCTGAGTGTTGTCGAACTTGTTCCCATCGTTGAACGTCTTTCCGCCAAGAACGGTGGCTTTAGTGGCGGCGTCGAAGAAATCCTCGATCTTCGATTGCTTGTTGCCGTTGAGAAGGGGAGTAGGCATCGCATACATGTTCCGCACGACGTGGACATAGGGCTCAGTCCCCGTCACAGGGATTTTTGCCGCCTGGATTGCATTGCGAATCTTGGGTGCGCCAGTATCGCTGTCGTAAAGAATGATCACGGGTTTCTTCTGACCGGGAGCTGTAAACTTGTTCGTATCCCGCTTGTACGTTGCAATGAAGGAACTGAGGGCCGAAACACCACCGTCGTGTAGGCCGAGAATCCGAGCGGTGGCCGATCTAGGGTATTTGTACAGCCTGACTTTAAGGGTGATCTTGCCATTAGCTATCTCCGCTAGCTCGGGAAATTGCACGGCAAAGCTGCGAATTGCGTAATTAAGGTAAATGTTATCGGTGTCGCCCTCGCACAGGATAACCGGGCGCTCCGACATATAGAAATCCTTGTAAATCAGGAACTGCCTGTACATCCGCTCCTTCTTGGAAAGCTCCGCGGAAGTCTGCGGTGGCTGAGCATTCTTTTTGTTGTAGAGATCAATGCTGTCAATGAAGCCCAGCCGTCCGTGGAGTTCGTTCAGCGTGCCCTCGCGCTTTTCGATCGTGACCACTCCGTTCTTTTTGACGGGCCCGTAAAGGTCAAATTTTCCCGTGGTGAAGAGGCTGTGCACCATTGCCCTAACGTTGTGCCGGTATTCATCGCGCACATTAATTTTCTGGTTCACGACCAATCCGGTCACTACCTGCCTTGAAGTCCTGTATTGCATGCGAGTTTTTGCAGGATTGATGCTAAACCCGGCATGGGCTGTGAGTCGCTGCAGCTCGGCTCCGGGGACCCAGACGTGAGGCGTGGTGGCGTCCGGCTTCGCGATCTCCCGTGGGAAATCCTTTTTATTGGTGGAGAAAGTAAGGTCGTCGGCGTAGCGAGAATAGGTGCAACCGACAGCCGAAACCAGTCGGACCATGCGCATGTCGAGGACATGTGCAATCAGGTTTGATATAACGGGCGAACAGGGACTTCCCTGCGGAAGTGAGTTGTCATGGCATGCGATCTGCGCAATGACTGTAGCGACTGCGTCGGGCAGCTCAAAGCTCTTGTCGCGGATAAAGAATCCGCGTACGCGTCCGAAGTTAATAGAGGGAAAGAAATCCTGGAGGTCAACATTGAAGACGTATTGCCGGTGGCGGTGCTGCCTTGCGTTGGTAACAATCGAGCGCCTGCGCTTGAAACCATGGGCAATCTTGTCCTTGCGCTTTTTGGCCTCGTTAATCTCGTCGAGGCAATCCTGAAGGAGGACCGAGAGCTTTTCCTGCAACAGCTTCAATTGGTCTGTCGGAGCTTTAATGGTCCGCGTTCCGCCTTGTCGCTTGGGAATATCGAACGTCCGGTATTTGGCGGCCATCGACAGCTTAAAGAGAATATACGAAAGCGCCGCTGGCTTGAAGTGCAAAAGATGCGCCACATCGCTGAGCGACGTCGCTGCCTTGAGACCCGCAAGCGTGGACATTAGCTAAGAAAAGCGACCCACCGGCACTCCTTTGCGAGGGACGCATCACGAACCGAGGAACATCGCCATGACGGCGAGGGCAGCAATCTGCCTAACATTTGTTTCAAATGCCACGAAACATGGCACAAAATCTGCCTAGTGGGTCACCAGTAGTGTACCATTTGCGCGGGCAGATCGCCTCTAGCGGCGTGCTCCTGATAGAGAGTCGGCTTCGATGGTACGGGGCATCGGATAAACGCCGAACCGGAAGCCAGATGAGCGTATTGTCGGCATCCCGCATCTGTGAGCCGTTTGTCGCGTCAGCTTGACTGATTAGCGGATCGGCTCGATCGAAAGCTGCTGGCAGATCTTGCGTGCCAGGCGGTTGTCGATCTCGGCGTGACGGGGCACTGGAGTCTTCGCGCCGTTGGCCGGGTTGGTGTAGATCGTATGGCGCGAACCCTCGCGTTCCAAACGGCAACCCTCCCGCTGCAAGTGATGGATCAGTTCATGCCGCTTCACACTCGGTGAGCACCGACGTGAACGGATAGCGGTACAAGCTCAATCAAGTCGGCGTTGGAATGGGTCGCATCTGCAATAGGGGTTGGCAGGGGCTTGCCTTCTTCCAATAGGAGTTGCGCAAGATCTTCCATCGCGCTGGCAATCATTAGCCGGGCGTCTGGCAAATCAAATCCTTGGCTGACAGCTCCGGGAAAATCGAGAGCCTCCGCGACAACGGTTCCGCCAGGCGCGGGCGGCAAAAAGAACGCCACATGGTAGCGAAGCACACGTCCATCTTACTGCAACTCGCCAATTGCCGATGCCGGTAGGGCCGCTTCCCGGTGCTGTTCGTCAACGTGCCTATAATACAGTCGATGCACAATATGGACCTAGGCACATTTGTCATCCGCTTGGTACTCGCCTTGCTTCTAGGCGCGGCCGTGGGGGTAGAGCGGGAATGGCATCACCGCATGGCCGGCACCCGAACCAATGCGCTGGTGGCATCGGCGGCATCCGTGTTCGCCATGATCGGCATCTCACTGGGCGGAGTAGGAGACGCGGCCCGTGTCATTGGCCAAATTGTGTCCGGCGTCGGTTTCCTGGGGGCCGGAGTCATTTTCAAAGAAGGGGGCACGGTGCATGGGT
>CATPCJ010000338.1 GCA_955652915.1 uncultured Bryobacteraceae bacterium | reverse complement strand
GCGCGATCCCTCGGATTTGATTGTTTTGCAAACCGCCGAGCAAGGCGAAGCCGATATTTTATGCACGCATGATGCTGATTTCTACGATCGGAAGATTCTTTCGTACTGCGCCGCACTCGGCATCGAAGTATGTCGTGAGATTACGCTTCTGGAGCCCGGCGGCGTATCCAAGCACCTGCCGGTGCTTTCTTCCTCCTACCTGCCTACCCTCCCAATCCCAGCCTTCTACCCTTCACAGGGGATGGTTCATCCGCCCATTGTGCTTTAACTTTGTTTCTTGGCCCATCCACAATTCACCCGAGCCGTTCTGGCGTGCGCCGTGTTATTCGCATCCATTTCGTGTACGAAACAGCGAGAGGTGGAGGCCACGGGGAATGCCCCGCCGCCAGGCGTTGCTGTAGCAAAAGCGGTCACCCGCGATCTTTCCCACACGCTGGTCCTTACCGCGGAATTCAAACCGTTCCAGGAAATCGACGTGATGGCGAAGGTTGCCGGCTACGTAAAAACCATCAGTGTCGATGCCGGCGACCGGGTGAAGCAGGGCCAGTTGCTGGCAGTGCTCGAGATTCCTGAAATGACCTCCGACATCGCGCGTGCCGAGGCCAGCTTGCAGCGCAGCAAAGCAGAAGTCGCGCGGGCCCATGACGAGCTGCAGCGCGCGCAGGCCGCGCACGAGATGAATCACCTGGCTTATGAGCGCCTGGAAGCCGTGCTCAAAGCCAAGCCCGGATTGGTGGCTCAACAGGAGATCGACGACGCTCACAGCCGGGATTTGCAGACTGAGGCGCAAATCGCAGGCGCGCGATCGGCACTGTTGTCCGTCGAAGAGCAAGTGCGGGTTGCTGAAGCGGAACAGGCCAAGATCAAGACCATGTTCGAATACACTCGCGTGACCGCGCCATTCGCCGGCGTCGTCACCAAGCGATTCGCCAACACCGGTTCCATGATCCAGGCCGGTACTTCATCCACTACACAGACCATGCCGTTGGTGCGCCTCTCCCAAAATGCATTGCTGCGCTTGATTCTGCCGGTTCCGGAATCGCAAGTGCCGTTGATCGCGATCGGCAAATCGGTCACGGTAAATGTTCCGACCCTGCATCGCAATTTCGCCGGCCGGATCGCGCGATTCTCGGAGTCCCTGCAACTTACCACGCGCACCATGGACACGGAAGTGGACGTGCCGAACCCGTCGCTCGTTATCGTACCGGGCATGTACGCGGAAGTGACGCTGCCCTTGTCGCAAAGTCTCAATGTTCTCGCGGTGCCGATGGCGGCGATCAGCGGAACGGAGGACAAGCGCACCGTCCTGCTGGTGAATAAGAGCAACCAGATTGAGGAGCGCCCGGTGGAAGTGGGAATTGAAACCTCCGACAGCGCGGAAATCAAGTTTGGTCTGCAGGCAGGCGACTTGGTGGTGGTAGGCAGCAAGAGCCAGTTGAAACCCGGACAACAGGTGAACCCCAAGATCGTCGAGATGTCGGCGATCAAGGGAGGCGCATAATGTCCCGGTTCGCCATCGCCACTCCGTACCTCACCATTGTTTTTTGCCTGGTGATCGCGGTGCTGGGAATCACCAGTGTCGCGCGCATGCCGGTGGACATGTTCCCCGCCATGAACATTCCAGTGGTGGTGGTGGCGACGTTCTATAACGGCATGCCCCCGGAGCAAATCGAAGCGGACATCACCAGCCGCTTCGAGCGCCAGTTCACCATGGGCAGCGGCATCGAGCACATCGAATCCCGGTCGCTCACCGGCGTCAGCGTGATCAAGGTATTCTTCCAACCTGGCACCAATGCCGATTCCGCCGTCACCACAATTTCGAATCTCGCGATGGCGCAATTACGCCGTCTTCCACCCGGAACGCTGCCCCCGGTGGTGTTGAAGTTCGACGCGTCCAGTCTTCCGGTCTGTCTCGTCACTGTAAATGGAAATGGGCTGACGGAGACCCAGTTGCGCGACTATGCGCAATTCGCGATCCGGAACCAGCTTGCCAGCGTGCCCGGCGCTTCGGTTCCAGTGCCTTTCGGCGGACGCTATCGCCAGATCATGGTGTATGCGGATCCCTACAAACTGGAAGCGCATCAATTGAGTCTGATGGACGTAGTTCGCTCCGTGAACGAATCCAACCTGATCTTGCCGGCGGGCGATGCGCAGATCGGCCCGCTCGACTACAATATCTTCACCAACAGCCAACTCAGCACCATTCAAGAAATCGACAGACTGCCTCTGAAGACGGTGGGCATGGCGTCGGTGACCGTCGGCGATATCGGGTACGCGCGCGACGCGCAACAGATCCAGACCAATATCGTGCGTGTGGATGGACAGCGTTCAGTCTATCTGCCGGTATTGAAGCAGGGCGGCGACACCAACACAATCGACGTGGTGGATGGAGTCCGCGCGCTTCTCACGCACTTGTTCGATGTGCCTCGCGAGCTGATCACCAAGGTGACTTTCGATCAGGCCCGCTTCGTCAAGACCGCTATTCAGACGCTGCTGCATGAGGGCGGCCTCGGGTTGTTCCTCACTTCGCTGATGATTCTGATGTTTCTGGGAAGCATGCGCGCCACGGTGGCGGTTTTCTTTTCCATTCCGCTTTCAGCGCTGGCGACTTTCTTCATATTGTCGCTGCTGGGCGGCACCATCAATAGCATGGTCCTGGGAGGTCTGGCGCTCGCGTTCTCGCGATTGATCGACAACTCGGTGGTGGTGCTCGAGAACATTTACCGCCATCTGGAGATGGGCGAGACGCCGAAGGTTGCCGCTGAAAACGGTGGGAAGGAAGTTGCTCTGCCGGTGCTGGCCGCGACGTTGACCACGGCCATCGTCTTCTTTCCGGTAACGTTCCTTTACGGCGTGAGCCGGTTCCTTTTTACAGCGCTCGCGCTGTCGGTCATCATCTCTTTGTTCGCGTCGTACGTGGTGGCGCTCACGGTGGTCCCGCTCTTCTGCGCCCGCTTTATCAAGACGGCGTCCGAGCATCATGTAACAGCCCCGCGCAAGAGCTTCGGCGCTGGCTTCAATGCCTGGTTTAATCGTGGCTTCGAAGCGATGCTGGGAGGTTATGACCAATTGCTGCGTGCCGCGCTACGCCGCCCCATCGCCACGCTGGCCGGTTTCACGATCTTGTTTTTAGCGACACTCGCGCTTTGGCCGCGCCTGGGACTTTCGTTTTTCCCACGCACCGACGCCGGCCAGTTCGTGATCAATCTCAAAGCTCCATCGGGTACGCGGCTGGCGCTGACAGAAGGCGAGGTGGCGAAAGTCGAAAACCTGATTCGCGAAATAGTGAAGCCCGCCGATCTTGACCTGATTGTTTCCAATATCGGTTCCGCGGCCGGTTACTCGGCGATCTACACCAGTAATTCGCAGATGCACACCGCAACCGTGCAAGTGGCGCTCAAGGAAGATCACAAGATCGGCAGCTACGAATACATGGCGCTGGTGAAGAAGCGGCTAGAGAGGGAGCATCCCGAGCTGACCAGCTATTTCCAGTCCGGCAGCCTGGTGGACGCGGTGCTGAACTTGGGGCTGCCCGCGCCGATTGACGTGCAGGTGGCAGGCACCAACATGGCGCGAGGCTTCGATACGGCGCAAAGCATCGCCTCGCGCATCAGGGGCCTTCGCGGCGTAAGCGACGTCTTCATACCGCAGGACATGGACTATCCCGCGCTTCAACTGGACATCAATCGCGAGCGCGCCAGTGAACTGGGGCTTTCGCAAAGAGAAGTGGTGGACAACGTCATCACGGCGCTGACGTCAAATCAAATGATCGCGCCGAGCTATTGGGTGGATCCGCGAACCGGCCAGGACTACATGCTCACCGTGCAGTATCCGGAACGCCAGGTAAATAGCTTGCTCGAGCTCAGCGGCATTCCCTTGCGCTCGGCCGGCCATGCGGTTCCAGCGCGCCTGGATGCCGTAAGCCGCATCAGCCGCATTAAGTCGCCAACAGAGGTAGACCATTATCAATTGCGCCGGGTCATCGACATTTACGTAAGCCCCGCGGCCGAGGATCTAAGCAAAATTGCGAACTCCATCGACCGAATCATCGCCGACACGAAAGTCCCCGAAGGCTTGACGGTGACGCTACGTGGGATGGTCCAAGGCATGCGCGCCTCGTTCCGCAGCTTCGCTCTTGGATTGATGTTATCCGTGCTTTTGCTTTATCTGATTTTGGTGGCCCAATTCAAGTCGTTCATCGATCCGTTCATCATTCTGCTGGCCGTGCCTCCGGGCATCGCCGGAGTATTGCTGATTTTGTACTTGACGGACACGACGCTGAACGTCATGTCGCTGATGGGTATAGTCATGCTGGTAGGCATTGTGGTGTCGAATAGTATTCTGATTGTCGAATTCACGCGGCGTCTTCGCGAAGGTGGCGCGGAATTGCGCGAAGCCGTCGCGACGGCCTGCCGAGTTCGGCTGCGGCCGGTGTTGATGACGTCTCTAGCCACCATCATCGGCCTTCTTCCGATGGCGTTGAAGCTGGGTGCGGGCAGCGAAGCCTATGCGCCTCTGGCGCGCGCGATTATCGGCGGGCTTACCGTTTCGGTGATCCTGACAGTTTTCCTGGTTCCGGCGGGCTACTACCTGACGTACCGAAGGCGCGCGGCATGAAGTTGGCGATTGCTCTTCTTACCGCTGGAATTTGCTTCGGACAGCAAGTTCTTACGCTCGCTGAGGCCGAACAGATGGCCTTGCGGACACACCCCGCGCTGCAATCTTCCCGGTTCAGTGCCGATGCCGCGCAACAAGTGATAACTGAAACGCGGGCAGGAACGCTTCCCACAATCTTCGGCAGCGTAACCGGCGCGGGCGCGCTCAATGGCAGCCGGCTCGCGGCGGGCGCGCTCAACAATCCGATCATTTACGATCGGCTCGCTTCCGGGATTACGGTGAGCCAGCTTGTAACCGACTTCGGGCGCACTAAGAATCTCATCGAGACGTCCAAGCTGCGCGCGCAGGCCGCAAACCAAAATGCGGAGGCCACCAGGGAACAGGTCATCCTGGGCGTGCAACGAACTTATTTCGCCGTCGAACGCGCGCAGGCCGTGCTTTCCGTCGCGCGCCAGACGGTGGCGGCCCGGCAACTGGTGGCGGACCAGGTGAAGGCGCTGGCGGAAAGCAAACTGAAATCGCAACTGGATCTGAGCTTCGCCAACGTCAACCTGGCCGGCGCGAAGTTGGATCTCGCCGATGCCCAAAACAATTTGCAATCCGCCGTGGCTGAGCTCTCGACCGCTCTAGGCTTACCATCTTCGCAAACTTTTCAGTTAGCCGAAGAACCGCTGCCGTCCGATCTTCCAAAGGATCTGAAGGACTTGATCGACACCGCGATCCGGCAGCGTCCCGAACTCTCAAGCCTGCGCGCGGAGCAGGGCGCAGCCGAACACTTTGCGGTAGCGGAGCGCGATTTGAATCGTCCCACCATCAGCGCACTGGGAAGCGTGGGCTTCATTCCAACCGGACAAGCCGCGCTGCGCGATCGATTCGGCGCCGCTGGGGTCAATGTTAACATCCCGATTTTCAATGGCAAACTCTTTCACGCCCGGCAGACGGAAGCGGAGTTGCGCGCGCAAGCCGTTGCGCAAAACGTCAAGGACTTGGAAAACCGCGTGGCGCGCGACGTACGCGTGGCCTATCTGAACGCAGTGAATGCATATGAGCGCCTGGGATTGACGGCGCAGCTTCTGGATCAAGCGAAACTGGGCCTCGATCTGGCGCAGGCTCGCTACAACCTTGGCCTCGGTTCGATTGTCGAATTGAGCCAGGCCCAACTAAGCGAAACGTACGCGGAAATCGCGAGCACCGCCGCCAAGTACGACTATCAGACGCAGCGCGCGATTTTGGCATATCAGGCCGGTTCGATCCGGTGAACGATGTTTAGTACACCCTGCAGCCGATGTGGCGCGCGCACTCGTGCGTGCGGCGTCGAGACTTGTCTCGACGCAAAATTCAAAGCAAGCGTCGAGACGATTCTCGACGCGGCACGCACGAGTGCGCGCGCCACAAATCGTTACCGAATTTCTGAGAATGTATGTTCAGCAAGCGGACGAGTCATATAGCGAAAGTAGAGCGTCCTTTGTCTGTCCTGGCGATTCTCGCATCGCAAACGGATCGCGCTCAACTTGAAAGCATTTTTGAAAAGGCCGGTTGGCGAATCGTGTTTGCCGACGGCATTGACGACACCACCATCGAGCCGATGCCAGTTGTTCTTTACGATCGCGATCTCCCGGGTGCCGACTGGCGGCAGGCCATCCGGCAATTGGCAGGCATCCAGCACCACCGGAAAGTGATCCTGGCATCCTTTGTAGCCGACGATTACCTATGGGAAGAGGTGATTCACTGCGGCGGCTACGATATTTTGCCGAAGCCGTTTCGTGAGAGTGAGGTCCTGCATGTTATCCAGTTCGCCTGGGCCTCCGTCACGAAATCACTCCCTTCCGGACAGCGTACAAGATAAGCTCCGGCACACTGTGGAGGTTCAGCTTCTGCAGGATATTGCCGCGATGTGTTTCCACGGTATACAAGCTCAGATTCAGCATCGCCGCAACTTCTTTGTTCGACTTTCCTTCGGCCAACAATTGAAGAATCTCACGCTCGCGCGTGGTGAGCAGCTCATAGCTGTCTTCCACGCCGCGCTGCTCCAGCCGCCGCATGTAATCCTCCACCAGCATCTTGCTGATGGCCGGGCTGAAGAATGCCTTGCCCTCGCTCACGGCGCGAATGGCGTTGATCAGGTCGGCTTCAGCGGAGTCCTTCAACAAATACGCGCGGGCGCCCGCCTTCAACGCCCGCAGCACGTAGCTTTCGTCCGAGTGCATGCTGAGGATCACTATCGCTATCTGAGGTAGCTTGTTTGAGATTTGCCGCGCCGCTTCGATGCCATTCAAGTTGGGCATCGCTATATCGAGAACCAAAACGTCGGGCTTTTCCTTCTCGCATATCTCGACTGCTTCCCGGCCGTTGACCGCCTCGCCTGCTACTTCGAAATTCGGCTGGCGCTCCAGCAGCAGCTTGAGTCCGTTGCGCATCACCACGTGATCGTCGGCCAGAACGATCCGTATCATGCACTCGCTCCATTCGGACTTTGCAAGGGAAGCTCGACGCTCAAAAGCGTACCCTGGCCGCGCGCGGAATCCACTTGAAACGTTCCTCCCAGATGAGTGACGCGCTCCTGCATGCCCAGCAGTCCCATGCCGCGCTCGGTGGCCGGCTGGAACCCCTGGCCGTCGTCCTGAATCGTCAAGCGGATTTTCGACTGTTCTTCTTCAACGGTAACGCGTACCACCCGCGCGGATGCATGCTTCGAACAGTTGTGCAGCGCTTCTTGCACCAGGCGATAGACACAGGTCTTATGCTCTTCGGGCAGATCGTCGGAGACGTGATCGGCGGCAACGTCCACACGCATCCCGGTTCGTTTGGATACTTCGCGAGCTTGCCATTGCAGCGCCGGCACAAGCCCAAGATCGTCCAGCATGGATGGCCGCAGCAGCAGCGCCATATTCCGCACCACCTGAACGCTGTCCTCGGCTAGTTTCTTGATGACGTCAAGATGACCGCGCAGCTCCTGCACTGGACTGTCCGATAGCGCCGCCGAAAGATTTCCCAGTTCCACCAGAAGCGCCGAGAGCGCCTGGCCCACTTCGTCGTGCAGCTCCCGCGAAATCGCCCGCCGCTCGTTCTCCTGAGCCTCCACCAATCGCGCGGATAGTTCTTTCAGTTCCACGCGCGCCCTGGCGATTTCGGAGTAGCGCAGCTCGCCTTCGCGCTCCAGCCGCAGAATTCGGAACATGCTGAATGCCGCCAGCACCAGCCCAAGCCCCAGCGTAATCGCCAGCGTAATCCCCAGCCGCAGCCGGAATTGAGCGAATAAACTGCCGACCTGTCGATTGCCGGCGTTCAATTGCTGCTCGTTGAGAGATGCGATTTGATCGGCGATCGCGAGCATGTTCCTGCGGCGGGGAAATACTTCATCGCGTACAAATGGATAGCCGCGTTCACGCCGTTGCTCGGGATTCCAGCGCAGCGCCGGATCCAGAAGCCGCCAGTAATCGAGAAGCTCCTGTTTCAGCCCGGCAAACGCGGACGTCTCCTGCGAGGGAAGAAACTTTTGATAACTCTCGAGCGCCGCATCCATCTGGCGATGTGTCTTCTCCAGACTTGCACGATGAGCTTCCGCGGCCCGGGCATCCGGCTCCAACAGATAATCGCGAATGTATGTTCCGGAAAGATAGAGGTCCGATCGAATCTGTTCGAGCGTGCGATTCCGGTCGACGAAATCATCGCGGATGCGTTCGTTGCGTGTCTGGATTTGCCTCAGAATGGAGACCGCGTCGAATCCGGCGAACGCCATGAGAATCAGCAGACCGCCGAATCCGGCGAGCAACGCCGCGCGAGTAGTAAATTTCCCCATGAATGTGGGGCAGGATGGTATCCTGCCGGCCGATTGGCAATCGGCCTGTCGATGAAG
>CATPCJ010000337.1 GCA_955652915.1 uncultured Bryobacteraceae bacterium | reverse complement strand
CCCGTCATTGAAGAACTCCTGCACCATCCTGCTCCCGGCGGTTACCTCCAGTACCTCCGCCTCAAGTTCCGCGGCATCCTCGACAACCCCGGCCCGGCCAAGGTCCAAAAATCTACGTTTTCAGATGATCGCTAACATTGCTTTGAGGTGCACCATTTGATTGGTGGTGCACCATGCATATTTGATTCGGAGTGCACCACTGAGAAGAGCGGTCTTATGTGGGCTTGCTTTGAGGTGCACCAGGGAACGGGAAGCGATAATCGCCGAATGGAGGAGCCATCGCCAAGGGCGATAATGGCGCTACGGCGATTGACAGACCAGGGGCGTCGGCATAGGGTGTACCCAGTAACTTACAAGGAAAGGAATCGATATGGACTGGGTAAACTTCGACGAAATCAAAAAGGCAGTTTCGCTTCAAATGGTGATCGAGCGCTACGGCATCCCGTTGCGCCGGGTTGGGTCAGACGCCCTCCGTGGGAAATGCCCACTGCCGACGCACAACTCTAAAACGAGCACCGAAAGTTTCACGGCCACGCTCTCCAAGGGTGTGGGCGGTGCCTGGGCGTGCCAGTCGCAGTCGTGCATCAAGACCCGTGGTCGCATGGGCGGTAACGTTCTCGATTTTGTGGCCGCGATGGAACGCTGTTCGGTGCGCGATGCGGCGATCAGACTGCAAAGCTGGTTTCTCGTGCCGACCGCCGGTCAACTTAGTCGGCAGTCAGGTAAGGAACCTGTCGCGGAGATCTCCGCGGGCAAGGAACCGAAGCCGGAACTAATTTCAAAAGAAAATGGCAACGGAGCAGGGGAGAGTGAAACGAACAAACCACTTTCATTCACGCTTCAAAAAGTAGACTGCTCGCATCCCTACTTGAAGGCGAGGGGACTCACGGATGAAACGGCACAGAGATTCGGTGTTGGAGTATTCCAAGGGAAAGGGAGTATGCACGGTCGGTGCGTGATCCCAATTCATAACGGTGTGGGCGAACTCGTCGCGTACGTAGGCAGGGCGATCGACGGAACGGAGCCGCGCTATAAATTCCCGGCAGGCTTCCATAAATCGCTCGAGCTCTTTAACCTGCATCGTGTGAAAGGCGAGCTGTCCGTCGTTCTCGTGGAGGGCTTCGTCGATTGCATGAAAGTGACGCAAGCCAAGTTTCCATCTGTTGCTCTCATGGGTTCTACGATGAGCAAAACGCAGGAGGATCTCCTCGCGGAGCATTTCGGCCATATCGTCGTGATGCTTGACGGGGACGAAGCGGGGAGGGAAGCGGCGGAAGAAATTGCGGATCGGCTTCAGAGCTGCGTTTACCAGGTGCATGTTGCGGTCCTCCCGGACAACGTACAACCCGATCAGCTTGAAAACGACGAACTGCATCGGTTGCTCGATTGGATTCGGGTCACGCAGTGAGCCGCCGTTGAATCGTGGCGCTTAGACATTTCTTGTCTGGGCGCTTTTTGTTTCAAACCATTACTTATCCTTGCTCTTGAAATGCCTAGGTGCGGAATCGCCGTGACGCGGTGAGGACAATGGGCTTCAAAGCGTGATCAGTTCGCAGAAGGAACTGATTCTTCCTAGCTCGATAAAAAAAGGCTGCAACGGAGGTGGCGGTAGTGGGTCGGTCCAGAAGATCCGCCACTCTCTCTGATACTCGTATCGGAAGTGCTTCATCAGCTGAATGGAGTCGGTTTTCCGGTGAGGCATGTAGGGATCGAGGTATACCGTCGATCCGGCCGAGATGCTGCGGGCCGGGACGGGTTGAACTTTGATCAATTCGATCAACTTTTCGCAATTATGAATGAGTAGACATGCGTCGTATCCAAACTCGTCAAATGCACGAGGGTCAAATATGGCCGATGCACAGAACACGTAGTAGTCTTCGCACCGATTGCTGTGCTTGAGGAGGCCTTGGATACCAGGAATGTCGTGAAAGACCTTTGAGCCAGGTTCAAGTTCGACCCGGAGCTTGGTTCCTGGTGGAAAGAAGATGGAAAATTCCAACTCGGCATCACGGATAGCTGCGTTGAGAGATGGATCATCGTAGCTTAATGCTGGTGTTAAGCGAAGGCGGCCACGCTCCAAGAGGTCGGCCATGTGGTCGCGGCGACCATATTTGATGATGTCTCGCTCGGGCGTAAATGGACGATCCCCCCATACCTCAATCGCTCTTTTAACGTTTGCGTATGGTCGATCGAGCACTGACTGTTCGACATCTTTCAGCCAGTGTCGCCCATGCCTTCTCAGATCAGCCTCGGCCCACAAATCAGCTACCCTCCGCGTCCATCCGGTGTCAGCACTCATCCCTTGCAAATGTGGTCTTCCATCAGGGTGAAACGCGAGGACATTATCGAGCAGATCGACATATCGCTTCCGAAGCTCATCAATGGACAAGAATTCAAGGTATCGGCTCTTGGCGTATTGCGTACGCCAATCATCTGAGTAAGCAGCAACGGCGGAAAGTGCCATGCGATGTTACCTAAACGATAGCGCGAAAGTGCCTTCGGTCGTGCGTTGAGGGCGGCGCTTCTTTATCGCAAACTTTTTATTTCCCCCTCGCTTTGAATTCGCGTTTGAGAAACCGCGCGAGCTTGGCTTCGAGCTCGGCCCGCGGCTTCGTCCATCGCTCAGTGCTCGTGCGGATCACGCGAACACGGTCCGCTTCATGACTCGTTTTTAAAAGCGGGGGATAGGTGCTCACGAGGTGCGGGCCGGTTGGTTGGCCCACGCCGTGATCGTTCTGCCGCTGGGTGCGCACATACGCTTTGTAGTCGGGAAGGTCTTGAAGCGCTTCCGGAACGGAAAACAGCATCGCGAATTCATCGTGCAATCGTTGAGCGTCCATGCTCGACACGCGGAAGGATATTAAGGTAGCGCAGTTCGTGAAGACGGCGGAGGCGGCCGGTTTCGACAACTGGTCGATGGCCTGCGTTGCAAGCACCAAATGCAAATTGAACTTACGGGTTTCAGACAAAATGGATTCAAAATCCGCTATGAAATTTTGGGCTTCCTCCACGTAGAGCATGTGGGGCACACGGTCTTCTTCC
The DNA here is from genome assembly GCA_955652915.1 of uncultured Bryobacteraceae bacterium. Classification (GTDB taxonomy): domain Bacteria; phylum Acidobacteriota; class Terriglobia; order Bryobacterales; family Bryobacteraceae; genus Palsa-89. The sequence continues at coordinate 864 of CATPCJ010000337.1, read as the reverse complement.
GGCACATCGTAGCGCGAAAGCGCAGCGAGCTTCTCTTGCATTGCGATGAGCGATCCGAGCAGCCGCGCGTTGTCCTGGCCGATCGCGCCTTTGGAGAGGTCGCACAAGAGGATCTTCCGCTCATCCATCATTGACCGGAATCGGAATGTGGAATAGGCGGGACCGATGACGGCACGCATGCGCGGGTCAGTGAGAAATGGCCGGCACTTGTTGAGGACAGGGGATATGGCTTCTTCGCGAAACGAAGGCGTCCAGGTATTGAACGTGCTCTCGAAGAAATGGCGCACGGCGGGATTCGTCACCTTGCGCAGAATCAGGGCGCGGTACGCGGCATTCGTGAGGAACGGCGGAAGGTTCCAGAGCGAAGTAGGGGAGGGGTGCTCGATCAAGGCATAAAAGCTATTCCTGAAAATGTCCTCCATGCGCGCGCCCACGGCGAAAGCATCCGGCCAGAGCTGTTTGAAGATGCCCATCACGTTATCCACGACCAAGCCATCGAGGTCGCGGCTCGGCGAATCCAGGAGATTGAGCGGGATCGTTCGGGCTGGGTCTTTCGGATTGAAATAGATTACGTCGCCGGTGCGTGAGCGGGGAATGTGGTCATTCAAAATGTCTTCGACGAGCTGTCCGTGGGGGTCCACGACAGTGCAACCGATACCGCTCGCAAGGTCGGTGGCGATCATGTTGCGCATCAGCGTGCTCTTGCCTGCGCCAGTGGTACCGAAGATAGCCGTGTGTTTTCTCCTTGTGTCGGACGGGATCACGAGTTCACCCTGCTCGAAGAGCACGCCGGGGTCGTGTTGGCGGCCGAGAGCGATAGGTTCGAGCGTCATGGGGTTAATCATAAACCCCAAGGTGTGTTTT
>CATPCJ010000336.1 GCA_955652915.1 uncultured Bryobacteraceae bacterium | reverse complement strand
CGGGTCACAGCACCACCTCAGCCAGATCTCCCCCATTTCCAACAGAATCCAAGATCCAGCCGTCTTCCCCCTCCACCCTCCGTCTTAAAATGAGACAGCACAAGGAACTTGTGGCGCGTGCAATCCTGCCCGCAGCCGCAGGCCATCCTTAATAACAATAACCGAAATGGTAAACACCAAATGCAATCTTGAGCCGCCTGGAGCGCGCTTGCTCCCATGCCCTCAACACGTTGCTACGTCTCAGCCGCCGCCATGACGCCCGGAAACAAATACAGTGAAAAACGAACCGAATCCCAGTATCGGACACCCAGTACGAATCTACGTCCACCCCGCCGCCGCCATCCGTGAAGTTAACCTCACCCGGAAGTTCCGATCTCTAATCCAAGTGAACCGCCACAGAGTCGAGCGCCTGGCGGCCACCGCTCACGCAACTTCCACTCGGCGTGCCGAGCGGTCTATAATGAATGACGCAATAAACGGAAATAGGGGGACTATTGTCCATCAGGTTGCGATCTAGATTGGTCTGGCACGGCGCGCAGGCGCCGCTCGCCACCAAGGCCTTTGCTCTAACTTCGGGCGCACCGGCGCCAACGCTCGAAAAGCCCGATTTCGACACGCCGGCCGCGCCGCGCGACAGCGCCATCGGACTTCTGCACATCGGATCGGAAGTAGAGCACGCGCTCATGGCGCAGTACCTCTACGCCGGATATTCCTTGAATGAGAATCAGCCCGACGAGCAGAAGAGAAGTTGGGTTCGAAAGTGGAAGGCGAATATCCTGGAGATCGCCCGTGAAGAAATGGGCCACTTGGCCACGGTGCAGAACGTGCTGACGGTCATCGGCGGCCCGCTCTGCTTTGAGCGCGACGACTATCCGATTCAAGATGACGAGCTGTGGCCTTTTCCCTTCGAGTTGGAACCGTTGACCAAGATTTCACTCGGCAAATACGTTCTCGCGGAATCGCCCTCGGAAGACGTGTTGGCGGCCCTTCATCTCAAAGAGGAAATTGAAGAGATCAAGCGCTACGTTCACGCCGCGGCCGACTTGAACGTGCACCGCGTCGGGTTAATCTACGACGCCATTATCCAACTCTTCACGGCTGGTCCGATGATACAGGGGCCTGACGTGCCGGGCGTCACCGACCCGCATCCCTTTATCGCCACGGTCGACATCCAAGCCGGCAGCCTACCCTTCCAAGTGAATCCCAGCGCCTGGGGATTAGGCTACAAGGACATTCTCATTGAAGTGGCAAGCGATCGCCCCAGCGCAATCAGTGCTGTCACCGCGATCGCGGTACAGGGTGAGGGGTCCACTGTCGAGGCCGATCTCACCAAATCGCATTTTGGTAAATTTCTGAGCATCTATCGCGAGTTTCCAGAGGAGGGAGAGTGGCGGCCCTCGCGCAACGTCGCTACCAATCCGACGACAAATCCGCGCATTCACGATCCGTCGCGGCGCCTCCACGGGGACGCCTGTGTGTGGGCCGGGCTGTGTAATCTGCGTTATCGCATGGCGCTCATGTATCTCAAGCACTCTTTCTACATTGAAGCGCCCGCCGGCCATCCGTCCAGATCGCCGCGGGGAGCGCTGGTGTCCTGGGCATTCGGAGAGATGTACAACATCCGGTCGCTTTCGGAAATCATAATGAACCTGCCGATGAGCCCCGGGAGCCATACCATGGCGGGTCCGACTTTCGAAATGCCGTACTCGCTGGCGTTGCCGGCTCGCAACGCCGACAGGTGGCGCGGGCATCGAGACCTGCTGAGTGCATCGATAGCGCTGATCGACCAAATGCTCGTGCCGGGGCAGGCGCACGAGCGCTACCTGCGGACCTTACGTGTGGCGGACCAAACCGCGCTGGAACAAGTAACCGCGCTGGTCGGAGCTTAACCAATGAGTATTGAGCAAATTCGGATTCTGCCGCCGCTCGCGGTGGCGCGGCTCGGATCGTCGCCGGAGCCGATGGAGAACTATGACCTCGATCTTCCCGATGGCGTGAGTCCACGGAAAATCGTACCCGCCGTGACGCTGACGCTGGACGATGACGGAAATCTGTCGGTTCCGGAACCACGTGGATCGGTCGGTTTCCGCGATGCGAACGGTTTGATCCGGCCGATCGCTCCGTTCTTCGAAGTGTGGGCCCAGACCAGTGCAGCGGACGATTGGATTCCACTGACAAAGAACTTACTGGCCGAGCACGGCTTGAACCCCGATGCCGTGCAGTGGACGGCCCACGTCGCCAACATTAAAATATTCCGGCGCACCGCCGACCCGAACGACCGCATGGAAGCGAAGGTTGGACCGTTCCACGATCACATCAAACATGCTCTCTTGGGGGAATGCGCGAACTTCCTCCGGGGCGAAACAGTACCGCTGGGATTTGTGCAGTACGCGCGCCCTAGCGACTCGCATCCGGAGATCCGGATTCGTTTCACTCCGGCGCACGGCAAAGTGTACGGGGCATACACTGGAACTGAAGATCCAAACATCGTCAAGCCTGTTTACGATCCGGCCAAGGGTAGATGGCGAGGGTATCGTGAGCCGGACAGCCCGGCGAATGACTTCGAGGGCCGGCGTCTTACGAACCCGGCCGAGATCTTTGCCGGATACGATGACAATGGTTTTCATATCAGCTATGGATATGTCGACGACGAATGCGACGGAATCATTGAAGCTTCCCTCGATATAGACGGAAAAACGCTGCGATCGTTCGCCCGTGTGGCCGCCGGCCCCCCGACTTTTGCGCCGGACAGCAAACCCGTGCGCACCGTCGCCGATGAGTTGGAACAGGCCCTTCTCGGTCCGGACGCCGAGGCGACAGACGACGAAATTGAAGCGGTCAAGGACATCGTCCGGCGCGCCCTGGAAACGGTGCGGCTGATGAATACCGGTCAATTGAACAAAGCAGGCGCCACCAGAGGCGTCGGCATGGCGCGCATGGATATCCTGGACGTCGGCCGCGCGTCGGAGCCGATCTTCGACCCTATGGTGTCCGATTCGCTTGCGATCCGCGCCCGGCATGAACGAGTGCTGCTGGGATTGGAAAGCGGTTCGCTGGTGTGGTTTTCACGAATCCTTCGCGAATACGACAAGGTGGGCGACCTCACGGATGAGGGCCGGCGAAAAATGCCCGGCATGATGCGCAACGCCGACGGACGGCATCTGGCGTTGACGCGGCGGCAGGTCAGCAAGATTGCCGCGGTTGCCGGGTACATCGTCAGGTACGGCTGGAAGCCTCAGGCCAAAACGCCGAACACAGGGCCAGATATCCGGCCCATCAACTTGGCCGCGCAGCTTGAATTTCGAGCCAAGGGCAATCCGCCCAGTACTAAGCCCGATTCGGCGATTTCCAACGCTTTTCCAGGCCTGGAGATGGATGTTCGAAACGTGTGGCGGCGCATTTTGGACGGCATTGTCTTGCACGAATCGCTGAACTTCGTTGTGGATGTCGAGAAGGATGAATTGAAGCCGCTCAAGGGCACTATGCTGGTCCGGATCGCCGCGGTCGACGTTACGGGTCCGGTTACCGGTCCGAATGCGAACGGCCAGGTGGGACCGCTGCCGGACTCGTTTGGTAGCGATCGTATGGCCCTCGAATGGTCGAATGCCCTTGCGACTATCGTGCAAAAGTATACGGGACAAGAGGTTCCGTGCGTGTTTGTATCGCTCGATGGCAAGTCGCAGCTCAATCAGAATCTGCGAGTGCGTCCATTCTTCGAGGAGGGGACGCCGGTCATTTCGAGAGAGATCGCCGAACCGGGTGCGCTCACGCAAAGCTTGTGCGCGCCTTGGCAGAACGATTATCGCGAGTGTGCATGTTTCTATTGGGCCGCCAATCGGCCGGACTATGTGAACGTTGAGTCGCGCCCGGACGGTTCCAGCACGGGCAATAACTGGATGCAAAAGGATCGTACCGCCGATACGGCCAGGGTCTACATAAACGACGACTGGCAGGACGACCGGCTGCTTTCCCATACGGACCTGATCCGGCACTGGGAGACGGCGTTGCGCTTCGTGATCGCCAACGAGGACGAGCCGCCGGTCGCGTAGCCATGCTGGTACAAATTGCAGGCGTCCAAGCGCCGGAACAACAACATGCGCATGTATTCGAGACGGAACACGGCTTTCATGTTCTGATCGTCGATGGCAGTCGAGTGTATTCCATCGAGGAGTCCATCGCGGATCGATTACGATCGGACGGCGCCGCGGGTGTTCTAAAGGAAATCGGGCTTAGAAATCGCACCTTCGTGACAGACGATGCGCCGGAAACCATCGCCGTGCGCTCGCTGTCGCTGGCGGTCGCGCAGAAATGCAACCTTGCGTGTACTTACTGCTATGCACAAGAGGGCAGCTTCGGAACAGAGCCGAAGAATATGGATCGCGAAGCGGCTCGCAGGGCGGTGGAGTTACTGTTCCAAAATGAGCGTCCAGGTGAGAGCGTCAATCTCGCCTTCCTGGGCGGAGAACCGCTTGTCAATCGGGCGCTGATCGCTGAGTGCACCGAAATGGCCGCGGGAATTGGGCGCGACGCCGGGGTCCGCGCGAACTTCTCCATTACGACAAATGGAACGCTGTTGACCGCCGAAGACGGCGAGTTCTTCGAAAGGCATGGTTTCGCGGTCACGATCAGCCTGGATGGCATCGGTGAGGTTCACGACCGCTTGCGGCCGTTCCGTGGCGGTCAAGGCAGCTATGCGCGTGTGATTCAGAAGGTGCGGCCGTTGCTGGCCATGCAACAACGAATGCAGGTGTCGGCGCGGGTGACGGTTACTCCAAAAAACCTGCAACTAAGGGAAACTCTTGATGAATTACTGGATCTGGGCTTCCATAGCGCGGGCTTTTCGCCAATGCTGTCCGCGCCGTCCGGTCGGGACGAGATGGATGCAGCCTCGCTGCAACAGATGCTCCAGCAGATGATCGAGTGTGGTGAAGAGTTCGAGCGTCGAACTGTGCGCGGCGAGCGATATGCCTTCGCGAACGTCGCCACAGCCATTCGCGAGATCCACAAAGGAACGCATCGTCCCTATCCATGCGGCGCGGGTGGAGGGTACTTCGGCGTATCGGCGGACGGCGGCTTGTACGCATGCCACCGGTTCGTGCAGGACGAGGGCGCCTATTTCGGCGATGTATGGCAGGGCGTCAACCACGACACGCAGTCGCGATGGTTGCGGGAGCGTCATGTTCACAAGCAATCGCCATGTTCGGGCTGCTGGGCCCGCTATATGTGCGGTGGCGGGTGTCATCACGAGGTAATCCATCGAGGGCGTCCGGCGTGCGACTACATCCGGGGCTGGCTCGATTACTGCCTGAAGGCCTACGTGAGACTTCAAGCCGGCGCGCCGGAATACTTTGCCTGACGCGGCCGACGTGGTTGTGATCGGCGGCGGGCCCGCGGGTTCGACGCTGGCGCTGCGGTTGGCGCAACTGGGACGCCGTGTCGTGCTGGTCGAAAAAGCACTGGTCGAAAAGGCTACCTTTCCTGGACGGCACGCGTGTGAGTCGCTGACCGGTGGAGTGCTGCCGTTGCTGGATGCAATCGGACTTCGCTCCCGCGTGGTGGAGCCGGGCCTGTTATCCCCGCTCGGGGCTACTGTTTCGTGGGCGGGCCAGTTGACACGGCCGGAGGCGCACGGCCCCGGCTATCTGGTGGATCGCGCGCCCTTCGATTCTGTTCTGCTCGATGCGGCCCGGGAATCGGGCGTTCGGGTGTTACAGCCGGCCCGGATGTTGGATCGCACTTTGGACGAGGCCTGGTCCATCCGGCTCGACACCGGCGAGGTACTGAGATCGAAGTATCTGGCCGATGCGGGCGGCCGGTCGCGAGCACTAAATGGCGCTAAAGTCCAGTATGGAATCCGTACGTTGGCGATGTATGCGTGTTGGTCGGGGGTGGAGCAGCGCGATGGGGACATGCTGGTGGAGGCGGGTGAATCGGAGTGGTACTGGGGCGCCCCGCTCCCCGGCGGCAAGTTCAACGCAATGGTATTCGTGGATGCGGAGAATGCAGGGCCGGGATTGTATCGGGAGTTGCTGCGAAAATCGCGATTGCTTTGGCCTCGTCTTGCGAATGCCGTGTGTGGACCAGTACGGGTCTGCGATGCTACGCCGTTTGTCGACGGCACGCCCGTCGCGCCGCGTTCGATCAAAGTTGGGGACGCGGCGGTCTCCCTTGACCCCTTGTCGTCACAAGGCGTTCAAGCCGCGATGGGAACCGCGCTCCATGCGGCTGCCGTGATCAACACCATCCTGGATCGGCCGGACGATGCGCAGTTCGCGATGAACTTCTATCGAAAGCGGCTGAAGGAGTCAACGGACTTTCACTCCCGGGCGGCGAGTCGATTCTATAGGGAGCAACTCGGTGTGTGCGGCAATGATTTCTGGCGTAAGCGCGCGATGGTGGAGGATCTTCCACCGGCAACCGCTGGAATCCCGATCGATCCACATCTACGCGTTCGTGTATCGGAGAGGGCGGTGTTCGTTACCGTCGGCGTGCTGAAGGGGCCGTACATAGAGCGAGAACAGGGAGTGGAGCTGGGCGGCAAGGTGAGCGCGTACTTCGGGGGCGCGGTAGTAGCCGACCTGCTCCGGGTCCTAAACGGTTCGCCGACGGCGATCGAAGTGGTCCAATACTGGTCGCGTAAGATGCCGAAGGCCCAGGCTCTGCAAACGCTGCATTGGGCATGGGCTGAGGGTTTAATCGAGAGTGTAATATAAGGAAGAAGCATCCATGGACAAACCCCGGCTGCGATTCTGGCAGATCTGGAACATGAGCTTCGGGTTCTTCGGCATCCAGTTCGGCTGGGGACTGCAGATGGCGAACATGAGCGCCATCTACGAATACCTCGGAGCGCGTCCCGACCAGATCCCGATTCTGTGGCTGGCTGCGCCGCTCACCGGGCTTATCGTGCAGCCGATCATCGGCCACATGAGCGACCATACCTGGGGCCGGCTCGGAAGGCGGCGGCCTTACTTCCTCGCCGGTGCCCTCTTAAGTTCGCTCGCCCTGCTGCTGATGCCGAATTCATCGACATTGTGGATGGCGGCGGGACTGCTCTGGATTCTGGACGCGTCCATCAATATCAGCATGGAGCCTTTCCGCGCCTTCGTGGCCGATCTTCTGCCGGAAGAGCAGCGCACGCGTGGTTTCGCCATGCAAAGCCTGTTCATCGGACTTGGCGCGGTGATCGCATCGGCTCTTCCTTTCATACTGACGAATTGGCTGCATGCCGGTTCCGCCGGCGCCGCGCTTCACACTATACCCGCTCCCGTCCGGTTCTCCTTCTACGCCGGAGCCGCCGTCTTTTTCGCGGCGGTGCTGTGGAGCATCTTGACCACGAAAGAGTATCCACCGGACGACCTTGAGGAGTTTCGAAAAGCCAAAGCCCGGCACAGCGGCGTATGGGAAAATGGGCGCGAGATTTTGCGCGCCATGGGCGCCATGCCGGACACGATGAGGCAGCTCGCCTGGGTGCAGATTTGCACTTGGCTGGGACTGTTCTGCATGTGGCTTTATTTCCCCGTTGCGGTGGCGCGCAACGTATTCGGCGCTCCCAGCGAAACGTCGCCGCTCTACACCGCCGGCGTGGAATGGGCCGGCTTGTGCTTCGCGATGTATTCGGTGGTGTGCTTTCTATTTTCGGGACCCCTGCCGGGTCTGGCCGCACGTCTGGGCCGGAAGACCATGCACTCGCTCTGCCTGCTGTGTGGCGCCGTTGGTTTGCTCTCGGTCGCCGTCATTCACGACAAGTGGCTCTTGTTGCTTTCGATGACCGGAGTGGGCATCGCCTGGGCCAGCACTCTATCCATGCCGTACGCCATTCTCGCCGGATGCCTTCCGGTGAAACAAGTCGGCATTTACATGGGTATTTTCAACTTCTCCATCGTGCTGCCCGAGATCGCCGCCTCACTCGGCTTCGGGTGGTTCATGAATCATGTGCTCAATAACAACCGTCTCGCGGCTGTAGTGGCGGGGAGCGTTTTCCTTCTGCTGGCGGCGGTCTTAATGCAGCGGGTGAAGGATTGCACGGCACCTGCGCCGGCGGCTTGGACCACTGTTCCCGCCACACCATGAGAGAGCTCGTTCTCCTTCTCGGTTTTGCGGCTACTCTCCGCCCGGCTCCGATAATAACGAAGGTAGAGCCACCGTACTGGTGGGTGCGCCACTCGATAAATCCCGTGCGCCTTCTGATTCGGGGCAGCGGCCTTTCGGGAGCCTCGGTCAAGACCACTACCAAGGGCGTCGAAGTCGGGGAACCGCGCGTGAATAGCGGCGGAACATACCTATTCGTTGATGTCACGGTCAAAAGCCCCGGACCGCATCCGCTCAAGATCACCACAGCGGAGGGGTCTACGATGGCTGCGTTCGAGGCGCTCACTCCCCTGCCCCGCGAACAGCGCTTTCAAGGTTTCTCGGAGGACGATCTCATCTACCTGATCATGCCCGACCGGTTTGCGAATGGCGACCGCGCCAACGACGATCCGGCCGTTTCCAAGGGCCTTTCCGACCGCGGCAAGCCTCGCTACTATCATGGCGGCGACCTTCAGGGCATCATCGATCACCTGGCGTATTTGAAAGATCTCGGCGTCACGGCGATCTGGCTGAATCCGGTTTATGACAACGTGAATCACCTGAATGAAAAGGAAAAGTACGAGGGTCAGACAATCACCGACTATCACGGCTACGGCGCGGTGGATTTCTACGCTGTCGAGGAACACTTCGGCGATATGGGCAAGATGAAGGACCTGGCCGAGGCCGCCCGTCGCAGCGGTATCAAGCTAATTCTCGATATGGTGGCGAATCACACCGGCCCTTACCATCCGTGGGTCAGCGATCCGCCGACGGCGACGTGGTTTCACGGTACGCCATCCAAACACCTAACTGAGTCGTGGCAGACATGGACGCTCATGGATCCGCACGCGCCGCCTGCGCTCCGATCCTCGACGCTGGACGGGTGGTTCATCGACATTCTGCCGGATCTGAATCAGGACGATCCGGAGGTGGCGCGTTACATCATCCAGAACACGATCTGGTGGGTGGATTCCATAGGCCTGGACGGGATCAGACAGGACACCCTGCCCTACGTTCCCCGCAAATTCTGGCACGATTGGGCGGCGGCCATCAAGAAGGAACATCCCGCCGTTCGCGTGGTCGGCGAAGTGTTCGATGCCGACCCGTCGCTGGTTTCCTTTTTCCAGGGCGGCAAATCCCAGTTTGACGGCATTGATTCCGGCATCGACGCTCTGTTCGATTTTCCGTCGTACTACCCGATCCGCCGCGCATTTGCGCAAGGCAAATCCATTCGGGACCTGGCGGCGATGTTGGCGCACGACTATTTGTATCCGAACCCAGGCAATCTGGTTACCTTCCTCGGACTGCACGATGTCTCCAGGTTCATGAACGAGCCGGGAGCGACGCTCGAGGGTTTGAAACTGGCTTTTACGTACCTGCTGACATCGCGCGGCATCCCGATGATCTACTACGGCGATGAAATTGGAATGCCGGGCGGAAACGATCCGGACAATCGGCGGGACTTTCCTGGCGGCTGGAGCGACGATGCCCGTAATGCCTTTACGGCAAGCGGGCGTACACCAAACGAGCAGGGCGTATTCGATCACGTCCGCAAACTGGCGCAACTTCGGCGCGACTATCCGGCTTTGCGCCACGGGGAGATGAAGCAGTTAGGCGTCAGCGACGACATCTATGTATACACGCGCGGTGAAATGATTATCCTGCTGAATAACGGAACCAAGCCGGTAAGTATCGTCACCCCGGCGGCCAGTGGAACATGGCGGGATCTTTTGGATGTTGCAGGGCACATTCCGGTGCGTGACGACACTATGAAAGTGACGCTGCCGGCGCGCTCCGGTGCGATCATGGCCCGATACTAATGACAGCATCACGGTCCATGCTAGTTTTGCATAAGACAAGACCACTTTCCGCCTGGATGTGCAATGATGGGCCAGGAGCCTTCCCATGAAAGCTGTGGAGTTCGAGAGCAGTATCACAACACAAGGCACGATCACGCTGCCCCCCGAACTCACCGCGGAGATCCCTGTAGGGGAGCAACTTCGGGTGGTGGTGATGTGGGAACCGTCCGGCTCGGACTCAGCTTGGCGATCGGCAGGACGGCGAAGGTTCGAGGCGGCATATTGCCCAGAAGATGCCGTCTACGAGCAGTTGATCGACGATGCTTCGGCTCGGTGAAGTCATCCTAATTCGGATGCAGTTTCATCAGGCGTCCGGCTCCAAGATTCGACCCGCTTTGGTTTTCCTTGATACGAACGACGTCGACTTTGTAGCAGCGCCCATCACATCGCAGGCCAAGCAATCGGAATACGATCTTGTTATCGGAGATTGGCGCGCTGCTGGACTCAACGTGGCTTCATGGGTCCGGATCCACAAGCTGACCGTTCTAGCAAAGTCCGACATAGTTCGGGCTCTCGGTCTCATCTCAGAGCAAGACCGAGAGGCCCTCCACGCGCTCCTTTGCCAGATCTTTTGCCCTGCAACCGGCGGACAAAGTGACCATTGAGTAGTGGGCTACTGCTCCACTACTCACGCCTTCGCTTTGCCCTCCGTCAGACTCAGAATCTGATTTGCGGCGACGTTGCGGTAAACCTCGGTTAACCCGAGAGGCCAGCGAATCTCGACAGAGTCCGCTTGGGTCGCCGCCCCAAGACCGAAGTGCAAACGCAGATCGTTCTGAGAATAGAAACTCGACTGGCTCAGGACTTCCTGCACCTGGCGCCGATCACCCGCTGTGACGGTGACGCGCGCCCCTAGCGCGGTACGATTCGACCGCGTGCCGATCAGCTTCAGCTTCAGCCAATGATTATCGTTCCTGACGTCGTTCCTCAATAAAGAAGGCGGCTCATTCATGTTCCAAACGATCGCGTCGATATCGCCGTCATTGTCGAAATCCCCGAAGGCGCAGCCGCGGCTGGAGTGGCGCGCGTTGATGCCGGGGCCGCAGCGGAGACTGACGTCTTCGAACTTCCCGCCACCCCGGCCGAGCAAAATCACGCGCGGGCTTTTGTAGTGATAGTCTTCAAAATACTGCTCCACCTCCGGGTAAACGTTGCCGTTGACGAAGAAGATGTCGAGCTGGCCGTCGTTGTCCAGATCCACCAAGCCGGCTCCCCAGCCGACGTAGCGGGTTAAGGGGCCTAGCGACGCTTTCGTGGTCACGTCTTCAAAAGCGCCCTGTCCCCGGTTGCGGTACAGAATCGGCGTGTCGTCGGCGAAATGAGTCTTGAAGATATCCAAGTGGCCGCTATGGAAGACGTCGCCGATGCCCACGCCCATCCCGGCCTGCTCACGGCCGTCTTCGTTGTATGCGACGCCGGCCTCCAGCGCAATGTCGATAAACGTACCGTCGTGACGGTTCTTATATAGGATGCTGGGGGTGGAGTCGCATGCCACGAAGATGTCGGGCCAGCCGTCATCGTCAAAGTCGGCGGCTACCGCTGTCATGGCGTACCGCTTGTCCGGTTTCGCGATGCCGGAAATCTCCGAAACGTCGGTGAACGTCCCATCGCCGTTGTTCCGGTAGAGGACGTTGCGGCCCGTCGGAAGGCCTTTGGGTCCGCAGTTCACCGCGATTCCTTTCCACATGCAATTCTCGCTGGCGCCGGGCAGCGGCGCGGTCTTGGGATCGAACTCCAGGTAGGTACTTACGAACAGATCGAGAAATCCGTCACGGTTGTAATCGATGAAGGTGCAACCTGCGCCCCACCGCGCCGGCCCAAGAAGTCCTGCCTGCTTAGTGACGTCGGTGAAGGTGCCATCTCCGTTATTACGGTAGAGGATGTTGTGGCCCCAACAACTCAGGAAGAGGTCGTCAAATCCATCATTGTTGTAATCGCCGATGCACACACCGGAAACCCAGGCCACTCGTTCCAGTCCCGCCTTCCTGGTGACGTCGGTGAAGGTGCCATCGCGATTGTTCTTATAGAGTCGATTCGTGGCGCCTGGCGGTGCGCCGTCCAGCCGCGATCCTCCGGGCAGGAAGATATCGAGCCAGCCGTCGTGGTCGAAGTCAAAAAAGGCGACGCCGCAGCCGTTGGTTTCAATAATGTATTTCTTGTGATCGACCCCGCCATAAACCACGGGATGATTCAGACCAGCTTTGGCCGCAACATCGACGAAATTCGGAAGGCTCTCCGCGGTCTTGCCCGCATACATGGACGGAACCAGCAGCGCCGGCAGCTTCAGCACGTCGCGGCGCTTCACGATGGAAGGCCTTTGCCTTCGATCACCGTGATCACTTGATTCGCCGCCACGCCGGTTAGCCTATCCACCACGCCGCTGGGCCAGCGAATCTCCAGGTCCGCCCGCGACGCTTTTCCCAAACCGAAGTGGACACGCAGATCGTTTTGTGAGATGTAGCTGCCACCGCTGCGCACCTCATCCATCTGCCGGTGGCCGGCGCCGCTGGTGCATATCACGCGCGCGCCGATGCCCGACCGGTTCGACTTCACGCCCACGGTCTTCACCTTCAGCCAGTTCGTCTTGCCGGTCTGATCGCAGCGCAGCAACTGCGGGACATCGTTGATGCAGTTCACCAGGACATCGACGTCGCCATCGTTGTCGAAATCCCCAAACGCGCAACCGCGCCCCGGAACCTTTTCAAGAATGCCCGGCCCCGCGTCCATGGACACGTCGGCGAACTTGCCGTTGCCTAGATTTCGATACAGTTCCTTTCGCTCGCGATACCCGGACTCGACATCCGTTTCTCCAACCTCCGGATAAACGTGTCCGTTACAGATCAGAATGTCAGGCCATCCATCGTTGTCGAAGTCTAGGAAACCCACGCCCCAGCTCAGAAAGCGCGTGTTCCTGCCGAGCCCGGCCTGGAAAGTTTGATCGTCGAAAGTCATATTGCCCAGGTTGCGGTAAAGGCTGGTAGCGTCTCCCGCGAAGTTGGTTTTCACGACGTCCAGGTAGCCGTCGCAATCGTAATCAATGGCCGCGATGCCCATGCCGGCTTGTGGTTTGCCGTCGGGACTATAGGCCGCGCCGGCCTCAATGGCGACGTCGGTGAAGGTGCCGTCGCGATTGTTTTTGTACAGCGCCGAAGATGTCGAATCGTTGGCGACGTAGATATCGGGCCAGCCGTCGTTGTCGAAGTCGGCGGTCAACACGCCCAGGCCATAGGTGCCGGGTGTCTTAAGAATCCCCGATTTTTCGGACACATCCGTGAAGGTGCCATCGCCGTTATTGTGGAAGAGAATATTCTTGCCGCCCTGCAATCCTGGTGGACCGCAGGCCACCATCAGGCCTTTATAGAGGCACGGGCCGGATTCGGGGAGCGGCGTGGTCTTGGGGTCGAAGTCGATGTAGTTGGCGACGAACAGATCGAGATGCCCGTCGCGGTCATAGTCGACGAAAGCGCAGCCGGTGTTCCAGCGTTTCAGGCCGGTGGTGGTGCGCGTGGTCACGCCCGCTCTCACAGCCACATCGGTGAACGTTCCGTCGCCCTTGTTGCGGTAGAGCGCGCAATCGCCCCAGTAAGTGACAAACAGCTCGTCGTGGCCGTCGTTATCATAATCGCCCACGCACACGCCCTGGCCCCAGCCGGTGCGCAGCAAGCCTGCCTTGGCGGTCAAGTCGGTGAATGTTCCGTCCCGATTATTCTTGTAGAGCCGGTTGGTGGGTTCGGCGCCTTTCGGGAACTTGGTTTCAAAACGGGTGCCGTTCACTAGAAAAATGTCGAGCCAGCCGTCGTTATCGTAGTCGAAGAACGCCGCGCCGCAGCCGGTGGTCTCGAGAAGGAATTTATTCTTATGCTCGCTGCCGAAAATGGTTTTGGCGCGGAGGCCGGCTTCACGGGCGACATTCACGAATTGAACGCCGAGCGGTATACCACGCACGAGCTGATCGAACGTGAAGACGCTCAGCGTCCGGCAAATGGAGCGGACGAAACCACGGCGGGTCTTTCTCACGGGTGACCTTGTTCCAGGTTACTGTGATGTGGGGCAGATTGTTAATCTGCCGGCAGGATGCCATCCTGCCCTACATATTAGAAGTCCAGGCGCGCCGCGAACTGCAGCCTCCGCATTTGCGCGTTGATGGGCATGCCGTTGATCTGTCCGGCGCCGGCGTCGGTAACGTTACTGTTCGGAAGGCCGAGGTTGGTATGGTTGAACAGGTTGAATACTTCGACCCGGAATCCAATGGTGGCGTGCTCTTTGATCGCGAAGTTCTTCACCAGCGACATGTCCTGATTAATGAACCGTGGACCATAAAGAGTGTTAATCGGGTAATTGCCGAAGGCATTGTTGGCGGGTAGAAGGAAAGCGCTACCCAGGCCGCCGACGAACCATTGCCGCCGATCGCCAAGTGCGCCTTTGAATGGATCGCCGGTGCCTTGATCCGGCCGGTCCGCGGGTCCGGTGTAGGGACGAATTGCTCCACTCGG
Source organism: uncultured Bryobacteraceae bacterium (assembly GCA_955652915.1). GTDB lineage: Bacteria > Acidobacteriota > Terriglobia > Bryobacterales > Bryobacteraceae > Palsa-89. Next base: position 12,417 of record CATPCJ010000336.1, on the reverse strand, counting down.
GAAAGTGCCAATGTTGGGCGTGAATGGAACGCCGCTGTACCAGATGGTGACGCCGTTCAATGCCCAACCGCCGATAGCTATGTCGGCAGGTCTGGCGAGATTGTGGCCCCAGCGTTTACCCTTGCCGAACGGAATGTCCCAGTTCTCCGCGGCGGTGAACGTATTGTGACTTAGGAAGTCCCGGTTTCCATATCCCAATTTGCGATCGTAGAGGAAGGAATAGGAGTCGCCATTTTGGAACTTCGCAACCTGGTAGGTGTAGCTGGCTTGCAGCGTGAATCCGGATTTGTAGCGATTGACTAACTGAATCTGTAACGAGTTGTAGTTATCGTTGGCGCAGTCGCAGTAGTAATCGATCCCTTGCGTCCAACCGTACTTGGCAAAGAATGGCTTCGCCAAGTCTTGGTTGGCGAGCCCCGGTATGAACGCCCGCTCGTTTACGTTAAAGTTCGGACCGTCGCCATTGAAGACGTGGCGCCCGAGGTTTCCCACATAGCCGAGCGTGACCGACAAATTGTCGCTGAATTGCTGTTGCACAGTAACGTTAAAAGCTTCAGCACGCGGCAGTCGAACGTCCGACGGACGGGCCTTCCCGCTGATCCCGTTCGGCAGAGGGAAAGTTCCGTTCGAATCGGGCGTCGGGAAAACCGGCGCCGACGGCCCTTGCGCCAGCGTGAAGACACCGTTAAAACCGTTCGGCGGATTCAACTGCTGGATCGCGAGCACAGGCAGATTCTGAGTGACGTTGTGGCCGAAAATCGTTCCGAACGTGCCCAGAGAATAGCTCCATCCGTAGCCGGCCCGTATCACGGTCTTGGGAGTAAGCTGATAGGCGACTCCAATGCGCGGCGCAAGGTTCTTCCAATTCATGTTCTGGATGCCGTGGTCGGAAACCTTGCCGACACCAAACACATTGATCAGACCGGTACTTAGATCAAGCTGCCCGCCATTGCCTGCCTTGTTGACGGTTTCCGGGAAAACCATATCCCAACGGAAGCCGTAATTCAGGGTCAACTTTGGCGTGAGCCGCCACGTGTCTTGCGCGTACCAATAGAACCGTTTCTGCCGCTCTCGAGCATCGGTATTTGGACTGACATACCGCTGGAAGTGACTGACTTCGCCCAGCAGGAATGTCGCTAGTCCAAGTCCCTTCTGTGGCGCGTTGCCCACGGTGGTAACATTCCCCGTAAATCCAGAATCGAAGAACAACTCGCCCGAGCGATGATCGTCGCTGGGCACTCGCAGATTGCGCGCAAACCGCAGATCGGCGCCAAACCGGAAGTTGTGGTTGCCATGTATTTTAGAGGTGTTGTTCACGAATTGAAGTTGGCTTTCCTGTTCGGCCAGCGGACAATTGCACTGATTGACGCCCAGGCTGTAGCCGAATTTCTCTTCGGCGTCGCCAGTCAGATCGAAGTACGGCAGGCCCGACGTGAAGAAAGCGTCGTTATTCAAACCCGGAATGCCGGCATCCTTGGCCGGGCTGGTTCCCAAGCCGTTGGGCAGAACGTTCACGCGATAACGCACAAATCCAAAGCGCCATTCGGTCAACAGCGTCGGATTGATCGAATAGCTGTATCCCAACGCCAGACTTTGATTCAAGACGTCCGAAGTTCCGGCGAACGCGATGTTGTCGAGGTTTTGTCCGCCTGCCAGCAATCCAAAAGCGCCCGGCGCGAACTTGTTGAAACTGGCGTAGCTGTAGCGGCCGAAGATCGAAGATTTGCTGTTGATGTAGTAGTCCCAGCGGGTGTCCCACTGATTACTGTCGAAAGCCTCAGAGCCGGTTGCGGCGAAATTATTCCGGTACGGGAACCCGGGGTCGCCCGCCGCGTTCGGTCCCGGGATCAACTTCAGAACGTTGAGCGCCTGCTGGCTCAACTTACTGTTCGGGATTCTGTTGTTCGCGAACGGCAACCGGCCAAGGCCCGTGGCCGGGTCGCCCGTGGTGGGATCGTAAATCTGGTTGTTACCGCCGTTCAAATACTCGCTGAGATCACCGGTGCGAGCCAGGCCGGTTGGCACGGAAGTCTTTGCCGAAGAACCCGTCCGCCGGCGTGTTAGCTGGGCATCTCCAAAATAAAAAAGCCTGTTCTTGATTAGCGGGCCGCCGATGGAACCGCCAAACTGGTTCCATTTAACCGGCGGGACCGAAGAATTCTCCGCGCTGTTGAAGGGGTTACGGGCATAACTTTGAAATCCCGGCGAATTATTCCGCATGTACTCGAACGCCGAGCCATGCAAGGCATTGCTGCCGGATTTAGTGGACACGATCACCAAGCCGGCCGTGGCGCTGCCGAACTCGGCATCATAGTTCTGGCTGCTCAAGCGAGTTTCTGTAATCGAGTCGAGAGCGGGGTTGATAACGATGATGCCGAGAATCGGATCCTGGTTATCGGTTCCGTCCAATTGGAAACCCGTACCGGCGAAATGCTGCCCATTCACCTGAATCTGTAGACTGCCCTGCGGGTCCTCGCTCGAGGCATGATTCCAGCCCAGGCGTTGCGTTCCCGGTGTAAGCAATTCATAAGCCTGGAAATTGCGGTCGAATGACGGCAGGTTCTCCAACTGATGCGAAGTGAAGTTGGTGGCAACCTCGGCGCGGTCGGATTGCAGCAGCGGCGCTGTCGCGATGACTTCGATTTCCTGCGTCACTTCGCCGACTTGCATACCGACGTCAACGCGGGATGTCTGGTCGACGTTGACCGTGACGTCCCGGCTCACCGCCTTGCGGAAGCCGCGAGATTCCACCTCCACGGTATATGTTCCTGGAGTTAGCTGGCCTCTGCTGAAGTTTCCGGATTCATTGGTGGTAGTTACGACCTTGGTCCCCTTGTTTTGGTCGGCGATGGTAACCGTAGCGCCGGTTACAGCCGCACCGCTGGCATCGGTAACGGTGCCAACGATACTCCCGAACACCTGTTGCCCAAATGCTGAAGTGGTGAAAACGACGGCCAGGAAAACGGCCAATGTAACGGTTAGGAAATTCCTGCTTGACATGAGCATGTCCCTTTCTCCTTGGAACAATCCGCGGACGCGGCCCCGTTGGGGTACACGTGGTCCTCGGACACCCGAAAGCTGGTCTAGTATGAGCCGACAAACGTTTTTGCACAAGTTATTGTGAGTTTGATACTGTTACGAGCGATAAAATGAACCCTTGTAAAAGGTTGCGGTCTTTGTTACGCTCATTCCAATGTTGGTTACCGGGGTTACGGGGGCCGACCGTGAGGATAAACTTCGGCAAGTCGATCGAATAATTGCCAGTGAGGTGCTCCACGGGTCGGAATCGCTTTGCAAGCTGCTGCGTTATCTGGCCGAGCATTGCATCGATCAGCCAGGGACTGGTTTGAAGGAGTATCAGATTGCAACCGAGCTGTTCGGGCGGCCTGCAAATTTCGATCCTCGAATAGACGCCACAGTCCGAGTTCAAAGCGGTCGATTACGCTCGAAACTCGGGGAATATTACGCGCATGCGGGCGCGGCCGACCCTTGGATTATTGAGGTTCCCAAGGGCGCTTACTCGCTGGTTTTTTGCCCGCGAATGGCGCCACCGGCCCCGCCTGAGCCAGCGCCGCAGATTTCTGTAAGCACGACAACATTTCCCGGGGCTCGGCCTAAAACATCCAACCCTTGGCAAGTGGCCGTTGTCGTATTGTCGCTGGTACTGACGCTATGCCTGGCTTTGTGGGTTCCACTTCTGCTGGACCGCGCAAACGGGCGGACCTTGGCTCGGGCCGAGGAACCACCGGGCGCATTGGCTTTCCTTTGGCGAGATTTCGTGGATACGCCCGACGAACCCTGGGTCATTTTCAGCAACGCGGAATTCGTCGGAAGACCGGAAACCGGCATGCATTATTCGAATCCCACGGTGGACAAAGGGCAGGCTATTCTGGACCACTACACAGGCGTGGGGGAAGTGCTGGGCATCCATGAACTCGATCGGGTGTTCGCATCTCTGCACCACGGGCTGCGGGTGAAGCGGGGGCGGCTGTTGTCGCTGGATGACGCCAAGAATAACGATCTTATCTTTGTGGGATCTCCTTCCGAGAACCTTTCTCTGCTCGAGATTCCCACGGCCAAGGATTTTGTATTCAGAAGAGTGGAGGAGGGCGCCCGGAAAGGCGATCTGTCGATCCGCAATGTGCATGCGCGGCCCGGTGAAGGCACTCTGTTTTTGGCCAGCGAAGGACTTCCGATCACGGAGGACTACGCAGTCGTGGGGCTTATGCCCGGCCTGAATCCAAGCCGGTGGATTATGTTGCTGGCCGGCATCACAACCATCGGAACCCAAGCGGCCGTGGAGTACGTCAGCAGGCCAGGCACGGCGGAAGACTTGCTGAAACGGATCAACGGCTCGACTTCCGGCAAGGCGGCTCCGTTTGAGGCCGTACTGCGAGTGAAGGTTGCTCACGGCGTGCCGGTCCAAAGCGAGGTCGTAGCTTTACACCGCCGAAACTAGTGTGGGGCAGGTTGATAACCTGCCGCCGATTGTAAATCGGCCTATCGCTAAAAGGGCCGATTGCCAATCGGCCGGCAGGATACCATCCTGCCCCACAAACCCGTTACTTCTTCCCTCGGAGCATTTCGGCAGATTGCGCGTCAATCTTTGCCTTTGCCTGTGCGCCTTCGGCGAACGCCGCTTTGCTTCCTTCGATGTCGCCCTTTTGGCGGAGGACCTGTGCCAGCGTGTTATATGGGCCGGGGTTCGCGGGGTTGAGCAGGATCGCCTTTTTCAGCGCCGTAACGGATGCATCGAGATCGCCCTTTTGCTTGAGCGCGGTGCCGAGCATATAGTAGGCTTCCGCATAATCCGGGCGGTTCTTCACAGCCGCCTGCATCTCACTCACGGTTTTCTCAAAATCGCCATTTTGCCAGTAGATAATTCCGAGCGTGTAATGCGCGTCGGATAGTTCAGGGTCCACCTCCAGCGCGCGCTCTAATTCTCGCTGCGCTGCTTCCAGATCGTCTTTCTGCTTGAACGCCACTCCGAGATCGTAATGCGCGATGGCCATATCCGGGTGATCCACGATGACTGCCTGGAACTGAGCGACCGCTTTGTCCAGCTCCGCTTTCTGCAGGTACGCGAACCCGATATTGACGCGCGCCATCACGTTGGACGGATCGAGTTCCAAGACCTTGCGGAACTGCGCCAGACCATCGCCGGCCCGCCGGGTGTTCACCAAAGCGAGACCCAGATTGTTGCGGGCGTCGGCGTTCGCCGGTTCGAGCGCAACTGCGCGCCGGAACGCTTCCAGGGCGCGCGGAAGATCGCCGGACCGTTGCTGAGCCAACCCCAGTTCATTCCAGACGGCGCCGGTCCCAGGCTGCAGCTTCACGGCTTCGCTTAATTCGCGGATGGCTTCCTGATAGTGGCCGACCCCGTTGTAACCCGCGCCCAACCGGTAACGATACTCAGCTTCTCGCGGGCGCAACCTCGCCGCCGTCTCCAGCTCGGGAATACTTCGGTTCGGATCTCCACCGATCCAATAGGCGACGCCGAGATGGTAATGGGCGGGGGCAAAACCAGAATCGAGATCGATGGCCCTGACAAAATGCAGTATCGCATCGGCGCCGCGATTCGTTGCCGCCATCAGGAATCCAACTTCGTCTTCGATCCCGGCCGACTTCGGATCGAGCAACAAGGCCTGCTCGAAAGCGTGCAGCGCCGACGCGGCATCTCCCTGCGCTTTGAAAGCCTGTCCCTGGCGCACCCATTCCGCCGCTGTCTCGCCGCCGGTCAGAACAGAGCACAGGAGAACGCCGCCGATAATCGCACGGGACAGCATCGCAGTTCCGATTATAATTGTATGGTGTTCGGAGCATTAATACCGTTCCTGGTCTGTTTACAAGCCGGCCCTGGAGCGGTATCGGCTCAGGACGCGCACCAGAACGCACTCGCTTTGTACCGGCAACGGCAGTACGCCAAAGCAGCGGAGATGTTGGAGCGGGCCGTGACGATGGAGTCGAAGGACGGGGCGGCGTATCGGGAATCGGTCTTACTTCTGGCGCAGAGCTACTATTTGTCGGGCAAAGTCCCGCAAGCCGTGCCTTGGCTGGAGCGGGCGGCACAATCGGGAGTGAAGAGCATCGAAGTAAACTACATGCTCGGGAATGCCTACATCCAGACGCGCCAGCCGGGCAAGGCAGCCGGGGCATTTGCGTTAATGTTCGGAGTTGAGCCCGATTCGGGGGCGGCGCACCTTTACACCGCGCAATTCATGGTGCGGCAGGAATTCGAAGAGGACGCACGCAAGGAGCTGGCGAGAGCGCTGGAAATCAATCCGCAAATTCCGGGAGCCCACTATTTGCTGGGCGAATTGGCAATCTTCCGGGCGAATATCGATCAGGCGGTTGACGAATTGAAACGCGAGATTGCGATCAATCCGAATTTCGCGATGGCGTATTACAAGCTTGGCGACGCGTTCACCCGGCGCGAACAGTGGGACCTGGCGATCCCCAACCTGCAGCGCTCCATCTGGCTGAATCCGAACTATAGCGGGCCGTTCATTCTGCTGGGCAAGGCTTATTGGAAACGTGGCGACTTAACCGACGCGGAGGGGATTCTGCGGCGGGGGCTGGTTCTCGACCCTAATAATTCGTCGGCGCATTACATACTGGGCCAGACGCTGATGCAGGCAGGGCGCACTGAGGAAGGCAAACAAATGTTGAAGCGATCGCAGGAACTTCAGCACCCGTAACGCACTATTTCACCAACCGTCCCCGCTCGGCCGCCGGCAGCTCATCAAAGAGCGTCGTAAACACGCCGTTGGTCCACCCAAATCCGGCTTCATTCGAGCTATAGCCGAAGTGGATCTCGCCGCTGACGCGCGATGTGCGGCGGACCACATCGTATTTTTCCACGATGATTCCGCTCTGCTGGTACTGCTCGAGCACGAGCGACAGGAATTCCTCGGAAATGCGGTTTGCATCGGTATTGTAGCCATAACGGCGCAGCCCCTGGACGGCGATCAACTCCAGCGGAGCCCAGGCGAAAGGCGCGTCCCACTGATTCCCGCTTATAGTCGTGCTGGTCTGCAATCCACCGGGCCGTTCAAACAACGGCAGATTGCGAACCACGGCAGCGGCTTGGCTTTCGCTGGCGAAGCCTGCCCACAAAGGGTAGAACGTGGTGAGAAACGGATACGGGCGCAGGCGGCGGTGAACGAACTCGTAATCGAAATAAAGCCCGGCCTGCTGGTCCCACATTAACTTGTTGATGCGCCCGGCTCGATCCTGGGCCCGCTTCTCCCACATTGAGGCATCGGCGGCGCGGTCGAGGATGCGAAAGATCTCCGCGGTCTGCGACTCCATCAGGTACAGCAGCGAGTTCAGGCAGACAGGATTGTAGTGAATGATGTCGACATTGAATTGCCCGAAGCGATTGGAGGGATCGAAGCCGGATTCCCGCATCGATCGATCCCCTTTGTAGAACAGCGATGTGAGGAGATCGCGCGTGGGGTCGTAGTATTCGCCAAGATCGTAGTCCGCGATTTCGTGCGCGCGAAAATACTCCTTGACCAGATCGTAGTGGGTACGGCCTTGCGCGTCTTTCTCAGCGGAGACAACTTCGGGCGCCGGTCCTTCGCCCGAATCGTAGTAACGAGCCAGGCCCGTGGCCGGCGTGAGATGCGGCTCCGTGGTCCAAAAGCGATAATACTTTTCGAGCTCCGGCAAGGAACTTGCCAGCCATTTGCGGTCGTGCGTTTTCCGGTAAACACCCAGAAGCATTTGAGTGAGAAATGGGGGCTGGGATCTGGTCAGGTAATAGGTGCGATTCGCATTCAGGATCTTCCCGTACTCGCGGATTTCATATAGAAAATTATCGGCCAGGTCTTTCGCCAAGCCGACTTCTTCATCGCGCAGCAGCCCGATCTGAATAAAATAACTGTCCCAGCCGTACATCTCATTGAAGCGCCCGCCCGGCACCACATAAGGACGGGGCAGATACAAAAGCCCCTGCTCGCTCAACTGAGACGTATCTTCCGGTAACCGGCGCAGCCGGATTTTGCTGAAATCGGCGGGGGAAAGTTCCTTGCGAAGTTGCCGCTCAATCCGGCGAAGGTTTTCGTTCCGTGAAATGTATACCGGCCAACGTCCATCGGCGCCAGGGTGGAACTTGGGATCCGCGGCGGCGTTTGCCAGCGTGCGATAGGAGCGCGTCAGGACCGTCCAGGTCTTCTTGATGTACGCGAATATCGGCTCTCGTTGCGGCTCAGGCGCCGGCTGGACAAATACCGGCGCGGCGAACGCGAGAAGACATAGCACCACGCGCATTGCGGTTCGCCGGAACTGGTGCGTCATTACCACGTGAATCGGACGGTTGTCCGTTGATAGCCGAGGCCAGCCGGAACTCGTAGGTGCACTCGCGGCCCGTTCAACTCTCCGCCGCTCACACGGACGTTCGGCCGGTTGAGCCTCACCGGAAGATTATAGTCTGTCCCGCCTGGCGCTTCGAAATCCACTTCGAAATAATTATCCGCCCGGCGCTCGCCGGTTACCTTCAACTGCGAGGTCCTCGAGCCGGGCAAGGGAAGTCCGGTGGGAACACCGATTTCAACGCCGGGAAGTTGTAAAACGAGTTCGTGCATGGCGCGGGCTGGCTCGCTGCATGGTTGATCGAGCGTGGCCGTCTGCGATACCAGACACAGGACCTCGGGCGAGGCCGAGCGGGCGCGCACTAGCAACCGGTCCGCGTCGCGGGTAAATTCCAGTTCCAGCCGGGAGTCTCCAAGAGGTACATTATGTAGACGAGCGTGGCCCCATGCCGCCGGCAGGTTCGGCGCTACCCGCATAACTCTGTTCGGCGCGTTCCAATCCAAGCCAAAAAGACCGCGCAGCGCCGGCGTCAACACCATGGCGGACGACCAGACCTGATGCGAACTGCTGCGGCCGAGAGGTTGAAAGAACTCGCCGGACAGTAATTCGGTTACCGCGCCTAGATCGCCGGCCCAGGTAAGATCCGCATTCTGCATCAGGTGAGCGTAGCCGGAGAGCGATCGTCCGGCGCGATACTCGGCGAGCGAAACCCAGCCGGTGAACAGCGGCCAGACGGAACCTTGGTGATAACTGATCGGATCGTAAAAGGCGGTACGATCGCTGATGTCGCGCGTGCCCCAATCGGTTGAAAACTCGGGCGACGCCCATCGAGCCAACATAGTGCCGGCGTGCGGGAGGGCCAATCGCCCGCTCCACCACGCCACCGCGGGATAGATAGTGGCGGTGCGATCCAGGCTGCCGTCCGCGTTGCGGCTGAACGCATAAAACTTTTCAGTGGGACCGTAGTATTCGGACTCGATCTTGGCGCGAATTTCACCCGCCTTCTTTCGAGCTTCCGCTGCCACGGACTCATCGTTCAAGAGCGCAGCCATTCGCGATATCGCATCGGCGGATTGCTGATCGAGCGCTGCCAGATAAATCTCCTGGTGCGGCATACCTTGTGGCCAGGACTCCACCCAGCCGGTCCCTTCGGTGTTCTCATATATGCCGTCGCCATCGGAATCGTGCGCCCGTGTGAATGCATACGCGCGCTTCACTGCCTCCCAATTGCGCCGGAGGAACGTCAGGTCTCCGCTGATGTCGACGTAGTCCTCCATGGCCATGACAAAGAGCGGCGACGAGTCGGCCGCCGCATAGAAGTACGGAGTGGATTTCCAGTCGACGAGATCGGCGGTTTGCGAATATTCATGCATGATCTTGCCGTCCCCGCGTTGCCGCTCGATCAGGAATTCCAGCGCTTGCCTGGTCAGCTCGAAATCCCCATAACTGTTGACGGCGTACGAGGTCCAGAGCGCATCGCGGCCGAAAAACCAGCCATAACCGGGCCGCGCGGAATCAGCCGAGGTGTAATAACCAGCCACCAATCCGGTCTCGTCGTGAAATCGGACTCTTCCCTGATCGATGGCGACAGCGGCCCAGCGCAAGGCGCGATCGAACTCCGGATCAGGCGTGTCGCTGGTCAGACGGGTGTCGAAGAAATGCGCATAGTAGTCTTCGGTTTTTTCGCATATTGCGGCGACGCGGTTATTTAGATCGGCGAGTTGACGCGCGGGCGCCAGTTTCCCATCTCTCAACACCATCAGCAGCGGAAAGAGAAGACCCGAATCTGTCTTCGGATCGAACGAAAGCTTCAGCTCCAAAGGGTAGGTCCGCGGGCGCTCCTGATAGGGCGGCAAGATACCCGGTTGCGCCCGCGGCATGGCGACCGCGGCGGAAAAATCGGGGTTGTCGGTATGGAGAACGTAGTATCCGCCGTCCTGGCTCACCCATTCGGCGTTGGGCGTGCCGAAGTTGGACGCAGGCCACATGCGCAGCATCTCAGGCTTGAATTGAAAGGTCAGCCGCACGGGTCGAATGGACTCGATCTCGAAGAGCACAATGGCTCCCGCAAGCATTCGCTGCTTCACCGTAAAAGCAGCGTGCGAATACGTGATCGTCGTCATCGCCGGTGTGACCTCGATGACGGCGGCGAGCGCGGTGACATCGATCGGCACCGGATAGTCCGCCAATTCCGCGGCGATCCGGAACCCGCTTAAGATTTTCACCGGGTACAACCAAGCTTCGAACGACCCGTTCTGCTCCCCGAAAATGGCGCCTCGCTCGCCCGCGACGGTGAATGGCTTACCAGCCTCCACTGGTCGAGTAACGGCGAGCGCGCCGGCGCCAAATGGAAACCGCCGGATGGCATGCAAGGCAGGGGGTGGCTGCGCTACTCCGGCGAACGCGGTGATCAGCCAAAGAATCAGCGCCAGGTTTCTCATAATTGTGGGGCAGGTTGGTAACCTGCGGCCGATTGGTAATCGGCCCGTAAGTAATTCCGGATTCAACACCAGGCAGGTTACCAACCTGCCCCACACAAACCTATCGGAATGGCGCGGTGAGTCCACTCAGAACGCTCTCCATTTCCTTCGGCTTAAAACCGAAAGGACCCGGAGCGCTCTTGTAGGCTACGCGGCCTTGAGCATCGATCACGTACAACCTGTCCGGCCAACCCGTGTAAGCTGCTTCGATCTTATCGTCCACACTATCCACCAGCGCCGGGATATGGATGTTCAGTTTTCGAACACAGCTCTCGGCAACAGCGGTCCGTTCTGCAGATGTCTTTGGATCGGTGTAAACCACGTTCTGACGCACATTGATCGCCATCTGCCAGGCATTGCTGGGGTGCGCCTCGCGGATATACACGACAAAGAACGCGGCTTGATCGCGATAGCGGTCGTACAACGCATTTAGCTCGGGAACCTCCCGGCGAAAGGGCGGTCAAGTGTAGCTGCCGAATACCAGCACCACAGGTTTCTTCCGGCGAAACGACGAAAGTTGCACTGAGGTATCGGCGTTCAAACTCCTAAGCGAAAAGTCAGGCGCTTCCTGGCCCACCTGCAAATCTCCGGCGCGCGCTCCCATCCATAGAGGCTCGAACGGCAAGACCATGAATGCGGCCGGCGGCAGCTTGGCCATGATCGAACCGAATACGCTGGGGGGCTGGCGCATGGCGATCGCCAGACTAGCGACGAGCACTCCATAAAGGAGCACAAGTACAAGACAGATCCTCAGTATAATGCGCACGCCTCCTATTCCAGTCTGCCGGCTATTCGTGGCTTCCTGCAGTACTCGTTACCGGCGCGCGCCTGCTTAGGCCGGCGCTGAATTCGGTCAGGAAATCGAGTTGCTTCTTTCGAAGCGCCTCACCGGCCACGATGCGGTCGCCGAACTCCATGTAGCTTTCTTTGTGCGTGGTGAAGACCGGCCACACCGGAAGCCCCGGCCCGTTCGGTTTGCCCGTCTTGGCGAACCGAACCCAGGCGGCGCTCATCGCATTGGACAGCTTCGTATCCTGGTCGTTGTAGGTGTCGGCGTCCACCGAGAAGTCACCTAGAAAGTTTGGTACCGTGCCATATGCCGAATCGGGGAGTGTTCCGAAGACATAAGGTATTTCGGAGGCATGAAAGCTGCCCCACTTGATTCGACGGCCAACCCCATTCACTCGCGTGAAGTGATACTGGTAAACGCCGTTTTGCCGGGCGGTCATTTTGACCTTGCCCATGGTCAGCAATGTCTTTGAATTCGCGTTCGACGCCGCGCGCAGCACGAAGCGGGTACCCTGCAAGAACAAGTAGTCGCCCGAAGCGTGCGTTGCCGCATCATAAGCCTCGGCGTCCGTCGCCGCCGGATAAACGGCCAGCATCGTATCTGCCTGCGAGCCGAAAGTCTTTTCCGCATATTTGCGGAGTTGCGCCAGATTGTGTACGGGAGGACCACCGCCAAGCGTGCCTTCATCGGCGTTGGTGCCGGCAATCAAGGCCACTTTGTGCAATTTGCCGGCCTCGAACAATCGTGCCGGATCATCGGGAAACACCACGCCGTCCACCACCGGCATGTAGGCTTCGCCGCGATCCGCTCGCTGCCCGGCCATATCCGGCG
>CATPCJ010000335.1 GCA_955652915.1 uncultured Bryobacteraceae bacterium | reverse complement strand
GAGAAAGCTCGGGTGTGTCGGCGCTCAGATTCAACCCCAGTTTCTTTCGCAGCTCGGCATCCAGCCGCTCCCGCACTTCCGGATGTTCCAGCAGGTATAACCTCGCGTTTTCGCGGCCCTGCCCAATGCGCTCTCCGCCGTAACTGAACCAGGAGCCGCTCTTCTCCACCACCCCCTGGAGCGCGCCCAAATCCACGAGATCGGCTTCGCGGGAAATGCCTTCGCCATAGAGGATGTCAACTTCGGCTTCCCGAAAAGGCGCGGCAACCTTGTTTTTCACAACCTTGATCTTGGTGCGATTCCCCATTATCCTATCGCCGTCCTTGATGGCCACTTGCCGGCGCACATCCAGGCGAACCGAGCAATAAAACTTGAGCGCGCGTCCGCCAGTGGTGGTTTCCGGGCTGCCGAACATGACGCCGATCTTTTCGCGGATCTGGTTAATGAAGACCAGCAGTGTGTTGGTCCGGGCCACGGTTCCCGTCAGCTTGCGGAGAGCTTGCGACATCAGCCGGGCGTGCAATCCCATGTGGCTATCGCCCATGTCGCCATCCAGCTCGGCTTTCGGCACCAGGGCGGCGACCGAATCGATCACGATCACGTCGATGCCGCCGGACGCCACCAGCGCGCCGGTGATTTCAAGCGCCTGCTCGCCGTAGTCCGGCTGCGAGACGATCAAATTGTCGATGTCCACGCCGAGTTTTCGGGCATAGGACGGATCCAAGGCATGCTCGGCATCGATGAAAGCGGCCGATCCGCCCAGTTTCTGTGCCTGGGCGATCACGTGCAGCGCGAGCGTCGTTTTTCCAGAGGACTCCGGGCCAAAGATTTCCACTACTCGTCCGCGCGGCAATCCGCCAACTCCGAGGGCGGCATCCAGCGAAATGGAGCCGCTCGATATCACGCTTACCGGCAGCACGTTGCGCGACCCCAGGCGGAGCACGGAACCCTTCCCGAACTGCTTGTCCATTTGGCTGAGGGCCGCGTCAATAGCGCGTTGCCGCGATGTTATGTCGATTGGTATGGTTTGATCTTTCACGCATCTTAAGTGGTTTCACAGCGGACTTGATCTCACGAAAACCTAACCGGCGGCCGGAGCATTCGTCATAACCCTGGGAATCCCTATGCAAAACTTCTGGCAGGACCTTCGATACGGCGCTCGCTCCATCACCCGGAATCCGGGTTTTGCGATCCTGGCGATTATCGCGCTGGCGCTGGGAATCGGCGCGAATACGGCCATCTTCAGTGTGGTGAACAGCGTGCTTCTACGTCCGCTGAGCTACGCCGACCCTGGCCGGCTGGTGGTGATTCTGCACGAAGCGAAGTTCCCGGTTTCACCGGCGGATTATCTGGACTGGCGCAAACAATCGCGCTCCTTTGAGCAGGTTGCGGCAGCGCAAGTTTGGGGAGCCACGCTTACCGGTGTGGAGCGCGCCGAAGAATTGGCCGGCATGCAAGTGAGCGCAAATCTCTTCGACACGCTGGGCGTGCCCCCGGTTCGAGGCAGGACCTTCGATGCCTCCGAAGATCAGCCAGATTCCAAGCATGTGGCGGTTCTTAGCTACCAATTGTGGCAGCGGCGCTTCGGAGGCGATTCCGGAATCCTCGGCCGCCAGATCGCGCTGAACGGCGACAGCTATACGGTGACCGGCGTCATGCCCGAATCATTTCACTTTGCGCCGTTCTGGGCCACGAACATCGAAATATGGACCCCGCTGGTATTGGACAAGCGGCTGCACGATCGCGGAGGCCGCTCGTTGCGGATCTTCGCGCGGCTTCGAAGCGGCGTGGCTCTCATGCAGGCGCAATCCGAAATCGATGTGATCTGCCGGCGGCTGGCAGAACAGTATCCGGAGACGAATACGAACATGACGACGCAGGTGGTTCCGTTGCAGGAGAAAGTGGTCGCGAACATTCGTCCTACGCTTTTCGTGCTGCTGGGAACCGTCGGGTTCGTGCTGCTGATTGCGTGCTCGAATGTCGCGAACCTGATGCTGGTTCGCGCCAATGGCAAGACGAAGGAAACGGCGGTCCGTCTGGCGCTTGGCTCCAGTGGCTGGAGGCTCATCCGTCAATCGCTGCTGGAGAGTCTGATGCTATCGGCGGCGGGCGCCGTGGTTGCCACCTGGATCGCCCGTTGGGGCGTCACGGGACTGATCGCTTCGTTACCGGCCGGCAGCCTGCCACGCCTGGAGGAAGTGGGGATCGACAAAACAACCCTTCTGTTCACTGTTCTGATTGCGCTGGCGACTGGAATATTCTGCGGGATCGCTCCCGCGCTACGAGCCTTCCGGACGGATTTGCAAGAGACGCTCAAGAGCGGTGCACGAGGTTCAACGCAGGGCCGGGGCGTGCATCGGACACGCGCGATCCTGGTGACTTGCGAAGTAGCCCTGGCGCTGGTGTTGATGGTGGGCGCGGGGCTGATGCTGCGGACATTCGAGCGTCTTCAGGCCGTGGATCCCGGATTTGATCCGAGTCATGTTCTGACAATGGAAGCCGCGGCGGGCGGAAAATCCTATCCTTCGGCCGCTGGTCGAATCCGATTCTTCGAGCAACTGCGCCCGAGGCTGGAGTCGTTGCCCGGCGTACAAGCGGTCAGCCTGATCAATCATCTGCCCATTGGCGGCGATGTGTGGACGCTTGGTGTTCAGGTCGAAGGCCGCCCCACGCCAGCGCCCGGCCGGCAAAATGGCGCGGTCTATCGGGTTGTGCAGCCTGGCTATTTCTCCACGATGAAGATTCCGATCCTGCGCGGCCGCGATTTCACGGCACACGACTTACCTCCAACCACTCCAGTAGTCATCATCAATGAAGTGCTGGCGAAGCGCCATTTTCCCGGCGAAGATCCCATCGGACGCCGGCTCAGGCTGAACGACAACAACTGGATGACCATAGTTGCCGTGGTCAAGAACGTGAAGCAAGGCGATTGGGTTGCGGAGCCCGGCAACGAAATTTACCTGCCTCACGCGCAGAGCTCGGCGGCCCAATTGTCCTACATGACGGTGGTGATGAGGGCGCACGGAGATCCGTTGACGTTGGCGAAGGCCGCTGAAGAGGCGGTCCACGCCGTCGATAAGGATGTTCCCGTCGCGCACCTCCTGACCATGGAGCAGGTAATTGGCGACAAGTTGTGGCGCGGCCGTCTGGCGATGACGCTACTGATGCTTTTTGCCGGCGTCGCGGTCACGTTAGCCGGCTTGGGTATCTACGGGGCAATCTCATACTCAGTGGCGCAGCGAACCAACGAGATTGGCATTCGCATGGCTCTAGGGGCGCGTCGAATGGATGTGCTGCGAATGGTTCTGCGGCAGGGGCTGACGGTAGTCGGCGGCGGGATATCGATCGGCCTGTTCGGCGCATGGATGTTGACGCGCGCGCTCAGCGGTCTGCTGTATGGCGTGACTACGACCGATCCGCTGACGTTTCTCGCTGTGCCGATCGTGGTGCTTGGTCTGAGCGCCGTCGCTTGTTCCTTGCCCGCGTTACGGGCGACCAGGGTAGACGCGGTGACGGCGCTGAGGTACGAGTAAAACAAGCCTCGAGGCTCCGACGGGCCGGGCAATTGTGGGGCAGGTTGGTAACCTGCCGCCTATTGGCAATCGGCCTGTAAGCAATTCCGGATCCAACACCAGGCGGATTAGCAATCCGCGGCAGGATGCCATCCTGCCCCACATTTACGAGCGCGCGACCGCCGCCAGTTCCTTTACGATGCTGGATAGGAACGACTTGGCATCGCCGAACAACATCAAGGTGTTGGGCATATAGTAGAGGTCGTTGTCGATGCCCGCGAAACCGGGATTCATGCTGCGCTTGATCACCATCACCGTGCGGGCTTTGTATGCCTGGATAATCGGCATGCCCGCGATCGGGCTTTTCGGATCGGTCTCCGCGCCCGGGTTCACGACGTCGTTCGCGCCGATCACCAGCGCCACGTCGGCCATGGGGATCTCGGGATTGATGTCGTCCATCTCGCGCAGTTTGTCGTAGGGAACATCCGCTTCCGCCAGCAGCACGTTCATATGACCGGGCATGCGCCCCGCCACCGGATGGATCGCGAACTGAACATCCACGCCACGCTTGGTGAGAACATCGTACATTTCTCGCAATTTGTGCTGCGCCTGCGAGACCGCCATGCCATATCCCGGAATCACAATTACCGTGCGCGACGCGTCTAGAATCTGCGCGGCTTCTTCCGGGCTGGCCGATCGAATGGGGCGCTCGCTGGTCGTGGCCGCGCTCACCTGCAGTTGTCCGAATGCGCCGAACAGCACGTTGCTGAACGATCGATTCATGGCGCGGCACATGATGATGGAAAGGATAAAGCCGGACGATCCATCCAGGGCGCCAGCCACTATCAGCAGCTTATTATCGAGCGCGAATCCCATGGCCGCGGCCGAAAGACCCGCGTAGGAATTGAGCAGTGCGATGACGGTGGGCATGTCCGCGCCGCCGATGGGAATAATCAACAGCACGCCGAACAACAGCGCCAGGCCCATGAAGATGGGAAATAGCCAGGTCATTTCCGGCGAGACGATCAACGTGATGCCGATTACCACCGCGGCCGTGAAGATCCCCAGGTTCACGAAATTTTGGCCCTTATACGTGATGGGGCGCGTAGGCAGAATTTCCTGCAGCTTTCCAAATGCCATCAGGCTGGCGGTGAAGGTCAGGAAGCCGAGCAGTATCTCCAGAACCAAGGCGCCCATGGTGAATCCGCTGGGAGTGGTTTTGTAATACTCCGCCGTCCCGATGAGCGCCGACGCCAGTGCGCCGAAGGCGTGCGAGATCGCGGTCCGTTGCGGAACGGCGGTCATCGGCATCATGTAGGCCAGAGGAACGCCGATCGCCGAACCCAGGAAGAAGGCGATCAAAATCCACTGATAGTTCACCACTTCGAAACGCAGCAGTGTGCCCACCACGGCGATCAGCATGCCGATTTCGCCGACGATTACGCCGCGCCTGGCCGTCGCGGGCGAGTTCATCCACTTGATGGCCAGAATGAATCCGGCCGCCGCCAGCATGTAAAGTCCGGGAATTATGGTGTCGTTCAGAAAGCCGCTATCGATCATTTCTTCTCCGGTTCCCGCTTCTTGAACATCTTGAGCATGCGATCCGTGATGAGATAACCGCTCACGACGTTAATGGTCGAAGCGAGCACCGCGATAAATCCCAGCACTTTCGACAGCGTGGGAGCATCCGGCGCGCCGGTGATCAGAATCGCGCCT
The DNA here is from genome assembly GCA_955652915.1 of uncultured Bryobacteraceae bacterium. Taxonomy (GTDB): domain Bacteria; phylum Acidobacteriota; class Terriglobia; order Bryobacterales; family Bryobacteraceae; genus Palsa-89. The sequence goes on along the minus strand of CATPCJ010000335.1, from coordinate 2,259 downwards.
ACCACCGCGATCGCCGAAATGGCGTTCGTGAGCGACATCAAAGGCGTGTGCAGTAGCGGCGAAACACCGCGGATCAATTGAAAACCCAAGAAGGCCGAGAGCATGAAGACCCACAGGCCGAATTCGTACGACTTCATTTCTTTACCTACCTCCCCCTGCCGGAGCTGTTGGGGACCAGCCCAGCAGTTCAGCCACTCGCGAGTGAACCACTTCGTTTCCATGCGTAACCAGCGTTTCGCGGATGATTTCGTCATCGCGATTTATGTTCAGCGTGCCGTCTTTTGCCAGCATCAATTTCAGGAACGAAGCGACGTTCGACGCGTACATTTGACTGGCGTGAAAGGGCGCGGAGGAAGCCAGATTCAGGGGCCCGAGAATGCTGATGCCCCGATGCATGACCGTTTCGCCGGGACGGGTGAGCTCGCAATTGCCTCCTCGTTCCGCCGCGATATCCACGATGACGGAGCCGGGCACAAGCGCGCTCGCCATTTCCGCCGTAATCAGGATGGGAGCTTTTTTTCCGGGCACGGCCGCGGTGGCGATCACGACGTCCTGTTCCCGTATGACCGCCGTCAGCAATTCCCGCTGACGCCGGTAAAACTCTTCGGTCTGGGCCTTCGCGTAACCGCCCTTGTCTTCGGACTGGCCCGTATCGATATCCAGCACGACAAATTTCGCGCCGAGACTTTCGATCTGCTCCTTCACCGCGCTGCGCACGTCGTAGGCATGGACGATAGCGCCCAGCCGCCGCGCGGTAGCGATGGCTTGCAGTCCGGCTACTCCAGCGCCAAGGATCAGAACCCGGGCCGGCGTGATGGTGCCGGCGGCGGTCATCAGCATCGGGAAAATCTTCGGCAACGTGGTAGCGGCTAGCAGGACCGCCCTATATCCGGCGATGGTGGCCATGGAGGAAAGCGCGTCCATGCTCTGCGCGCGTGTGATGCGCGGCATCAGCTCCATGGCGAAAAAGGAAACTCCGGTACGGGCGAGGTCGGCATTTTCCTGCAAGGCGGTGAGAGGTTCGCCGAAGCCGATTAATATCTGGCCGGACCGGAGCATGGCCAGGTCCGCGCGGCCCGCCTCCGGATTGGCTCCCAGAGATCGTACTTGAGCGACAAGGTCTGCCTGGAATGCATCGGCGCGGCTGCCGATGCGCGCCCCTCGCGCAACATATTGATCGTCGGGAAAGCCGGCTTCCGCTCCGGCCGACTGCTCAACAACAACACTCGCACCGAGTTTTCCGAGCGCCTCGCAGGTGCGAGGCACAAGCGCAACTCGGCGTTCGCCGGGAAAGGTTTCCCTCGGCACGCCTATGGTCAAAGCCACGAACTACCTCCGTCCTTGACAAGTGGGGAAACTTTCGGCTTCTGTCTCATGCATGCCGGGATGGAGCCGGTTCCAATATCCATTTTAAGATAATACCTTCAATGCGGCGGGGCTTGTGGGCGTGCACTAAATCTGAGTCCCTGTCCGCGGTCCTGACGGCCGGCTGGTGGAGGCCTGTCCCATAATTATGCAAACGTTCGGTTGAGGGATAACTTAAGAAACAAACCCACGGATGACGGCGGTGCGGGCGGTATCGATTCCTCTTGGATATGGGAACTTAGATGCGCTCTGAGTGTCCGTTCTTGGGATTGGGTTCGTTTAGCACCGTCTTGTTTTGCCGCGTGGAGGCGTCGGAGACGGAGCAAGGTGTTGAGTGCGCGGGAATAAGTGTGCTCGAGGGGCGACTTCATGCGATTCAACATCGCCAGGCACTCGATGTAGGATTCGGCTTCGATTTTTTCTTTTTGTTTTTCCATTTGTTGCTTACTAAGTCCGTATTTCAGAGCGCTCATCGGGGCGGTGTGGCCGACTGAAAGCCGGCTGCGGGCAGGATTGTCCCCCCACAATCTGCTGACTCATTGTACAGCGGAGGGTGGAGGGAGGAGACGGCGGGATTCTGGATAGTGTTGAGAACCGGGGAGATTCGGCTGGGGCCGTGCGGTGACCCGCGATTTCGGCGCTGCGCCGACACTGGAGGGGATGAAAACGGGCGCTTCGTTAGTGAGAATAGAGGTAAGTCCAGCACGGCGACCATAAGCCGTCTTCAGTCTGCACATGATGCGATTGTGACCCAGGCAGGGACGTCCCTAGGGAGCGGAGAATGCCGCGCTCGCTTCGGCGAGTAGCTCGTAAACGAATGTCCACTTTATTTCCCCGTCCTTCGCTGTGTTGGCGAAAGGAGCACTATGAACAAGACCTATCGCCGCTGCTGCG
>CATPCJ010000334.1 GCA_955652915.1 uncultured Bryobacteraceae bacterium | reverse complement strand
GGAAACTCCTCCCGAAACGCTATGATCTTGTCGCCCGGCCGCCAATTCAAACCCATGGCCACGGTTGCGATACCCTCCGAAGTATTCTTCACCATGGCGATCTCGGTGCGGTCGGCGCCAATCAGCCGCGCGGCAGCAACTCTAAGGCCCTCATAGGCATCCAGCCATTGGTCGTAGTGCAGCGACCCGTACTCCATGGCGTCGCCGGCCAACCATTTCATGGCATCGGCGCAAGGCCTTGGCAGGGGCGCCACGGCGGCGTGGTTCAGGTAGATCAGGTTGTTGGTGACCGGGAACCGATCCCGGAACTGCCGCCAGAGCGGCTCGGTGGACAAAGCAATTTGGTCGAAACCCATTAGAACCACTATACGTTCAATGAATGAAGGTTTATACTGGTAGCTAGGAGTGCCTTGATGAAACGCCTGATGTACGCTAGTTTCAGTCTCCTTGTTGTTCTCACTATTTCGGCCCCGAATGCGATTTGCGGCGGCGGCAAAGACCCCAAGAAAGATCCGGAAGAAATCGGAAATCGCGACGTCGGCAAAGGGGTGAACTTTTACTCGCTTGAAAAGGAGATCGGACTAGGCAAGGGGCTCGCTCAGGAAGTTGAGCGGCAGGCCAAGTTGGTCAATGACCCTATCATCTCGGAATACGTAAACCGCGTGGGCCAGAACCTGGTGCGGAATTCCGACGCCAAGGTGCCGTTCACCATCAAGGTCATCGACAGCGAAGAGGTCAACGCATTTGCGCTGCCCGGCGGCTTCTTTTTCGTGAACTCGGGTCTGATTTTGAAAGCCGAGTGCGAAGCGGAACTGGCCGGCGTGATGGCGCACGAAATTGCGCACGTCGCGGCGCGCCACGGCACCCGTCAGGCCACCCGCGGTGAGATCGCGAACCTGGCCACCATTCCCATGATCTTCCTGGGCGGCTGGACCGGCTACGGCATTCGCCAGGCTGCCAGCGTACTGATCCCCGTGGGCTTCCTGAAATTCTCGCGAGGCTTCGAATCGGAAGCCGACATGCTGGGGCTGGAATACATGTACAAGGCCGGTTACGATCCGACTTCGTTCGTGGACTTCTTTGAAAAGATCGAGACCCTGGAGAAGCGCAAGCCGGGAACGATGTCCAAGGTTTTCTCGACGCACCCGATGACGGACGATCGCATTCGCAACGCCCAGAAAAACATTCAGGAACTATTGGTCGCGAAGCCCGAGTACGTGGTGAACACGTCCGAGTTTAACGACGTGAAGAACCGCTTGCTGGCCATGCACAATCGCCGCAAGGTTGACGACAAGGATCCCAACAAGCCGCAACTGCGCAGGGCTCCGGGATCGACCACCGGTCCGATTGACGCCGATGAAGACGGCAAGAAGCCGAAGTCCGATGAAGACGAGCGGCCAACGCTGAAACGCCGTCCGTCGAACTAACACGTTCGTAACTCCTCTGCAAAAAGCCCGCGGCGCTTGACCACGCCACGGGTTTTTTGTTTAGCAGATCAAACAGACCCAGCCGTCGAGCCGGAGGGTTTCCTTAGGTTGAAATCCTTCCGGCACGTCACCTTCTGGAAAACCCGACAGTATAAGTGTGGAAGCGGGCTTTCGCACGCGAGCCAATTCGGGCGCGATCCGCTCGATGGTAGCGGCGTCAATATTGGCGACCAGAACATCGGCTGAGTTCGTACGGATGGCGTCGGCCGACCCGATGAACAGGCGCACATCACCCATGCGCTCGCTCGCGATTTGGATCGCGTCAGTATCGATATCGCCGGCAATCGCGCGGCCAGCCCCCACCAGCAGCGCGGCCGCCGAAAGGATGCCTGAGCCGGTTCCGATGTCGATCACCGAATCTCCCGGGCGTACATATTTCTCGATCGCCTCCAGACAAAGTTGCGTACACGGATGCCGGCCGGTTCCACATGCCATTCCGGGATAAATCTCAAGGCGGAGGCGTCCTGCTGGAGTGGCATCGGTAGACCAGGGAGCGGCGAGAAAGAAGGTCCTTCCAATCTCGATGGGCGGCCAGGCATCGCGCGAGACCTGAGACCAATCGGTGAGCGCCTCCTGCCGCAGCTCCGGCGAATGCTCGGCGAATCGAAGCAGCAAGGTAATGGGATCCGAGCCCTCATCGAAAAAAGCCCGGATGCCGCCCTCCTCTTCAATGATTCCCTGTGTCCCTAATTCCCATAGCTCAACGGCAAGGTAATCTTCAAGCTCCGGCGGCGGATGGAAAAGGATCGAGAACACTCTAGCCCCTCCGCCTCACGCCCTGCCCTTGCACCTGTCGCAACAACTCCGTCATCGTTTTGCCACTCCGCGGGTGCTGCAAATCCGGAGCTATCTCGGCCAGCGGTTCCAGAACGAAGCGCCGCTGCGACAAACGGGGATGTGGGATTTTGAGATCTTCTGTTTCCACAAGGGCCGCGCCGTACACCAGAATGTCGATGTCGATAGTCCGTGGACCCTTCGGGACATCGCGTTTGCGGCCCATCGATTCTTCGATCTCAAGAATCGTAGCCATCAATTGAATCGGCGAGAGCCCGGTTTCAACTTCCAGAACCAGATTCAGAAACCACGGCTGATCGCGCAAATCCCGCGGCTCGGTTTCATACACCGAGGATTTGCGCAGCGCATGCACATCGGCAGCTTCCAGGCGCTCGATAGCCTCGCCGAGTTGTGCCTCGCGCTCACCGATATTCGATCCGAGGGAAAGAAATATATTTTTCAAAAAAGCGGATTCTGGATGCCGCCCCGCATCTTGCGAGGGATCTTGAAATAGTCGAAGGCGCGGTCCGTGCCCACGCGTCCGCGCGGTGTCCGGTCGATAAAGCCAAGCTGCATCAGATACGGCTCGTACACTTCTTCGACGGTGTCCGCCTCCTCATCGATGGACGCGGCGATGGTGTTCACTCCCACCGGTCCGCCGCTGTATTTTTCCAACAGTGTGAGCATGATCTTCTGATCGATTTCGTCGAGCCCGAAGCGATCTACTTCCAGCAGATCCAGCGCAACAGTGGCGATGCCAAGATCGATATGACCTTCAGCGCGGACCTGGGCATAATCCCGGACGCGGCGCAGCAATCGGTTAGCGATGCGGGGAGTTCCCCGTGCGCGGCGCGCTATTTCCCCGGCGCCTTCGGCATCCACCGTAACACCCAGCAACGAGGCCGATCGCAAAACAATCGCCGTAAGTTCCGTGACACCGTAGTGATTCAGCCGCAGCACCAATCCGAAGCGGCCGCGCAGCGGAGCGCTCACCAATCCCTGTCGCGTGGTGGCGCCGATCGCGGTGAAGTGCGGAATCGCGATCGAATGCGTGCGCGCGCCGGGACCGGTGCCGATTAGAATATCCATCCGGAAATCCTCCAGCGCCGCATATAGGATTTCCTCGACGTCGGGCAGCAGCCGGTGCACCTCGTCGATAAAAAACACCTGGCGTTGCCGGATGTTCGTGAGCACTCCGGTGAGATCGAGTTTCTTCTGCAGGATCGGCCCCGAAGTCTGTTCGAAGCCGACGCCGAGCTCGGCCGCGATGATGGTGGCCAGCGTCGTCTTGCCCAAGCCTGGCGGTCCGTACAGCAGCACATGGTCCATCGCCTCTCCGCGTTTTTTGGCGGCTTCGATGGCGATAGACAGGTTCTCCTTGAGCTTCGCCTGACCCGTGAAATCGTCCAACCTGGTGGGCCGTAGCGCTGTTTCAAACTGACGCTCGCCTTCCAAAACCGCGGGCGAGGCGATTCCCATCTCACGCATGTGGTTCTAGGTTAGCAAGCTGGTGTGCGGTCCGAACTTGACTGACGTGGGGCAGCCGGCTCCCGGCTAGCGGTTTCAACGAAACTGTCGCGGAGCCGGCTGAAAGCCAATGCCGCTTAGTTTTGCCTCAACCGAACACTTGCATAAATTGTAGGGCGGACCCCTGGCCGACCCGTTCTGTGTCGGCAACGGCTGGATTCTCCGAATGAACAGTGGGTCCAGGGGGACCCGCGCGGACCGTGTGGGGTCCGCACTACAGGGTTCGCCGCAGGCCCGCTCTTGGGAAAACTAAGTGGCATTGGCCAGGATTGGCTGCTCCACAGTTAAAAGTGGAAGTATGACGAAACAACTCGATTCGACGAATCCACGATTGCTCCCGCCGTGAATGGAAACCGCCAGTCGCGCACTTCAACACGATGCGCTCCTTCCGGATCGGAGGCCGGGGTTATGCGCCACAAGGGAAAGTGCGCAAAGTCGAGAAGGACCTGGACCGGGTGCGTCTGGCGCGCCGCGTCCATGGCCGGTCCAGGTTCGGGTTTAAAAAAAATCGTGCCCGTGCCGGGATCGAAATCGCTCAACAGGTCCACTGAAAAGCGCATCGCAAACGTAGGGCGATCGACCCATCCCGTCCACTGAAATGGATTGGTGAGCGATGTGGGAAACGCAGCCACGCGCAATGGCGCGCCGCCTTGATACACGCGGGAATTCAACATAACCAGGGCGCGTTGATGAATCATGTAGCGGCCAAAATCGTAGATCAATAGAAATGAGAGAGCGAAGATCGCCAAGCCGCGGCCCGATCCTGGCTTGCCGCCAATCTCCGAGCTAACCAGACGTCCCAGCAGCGGGCCTACGGTCGCCACCAGCAGAACGCCCCAGATCCAGAGGTCGATGATGTTGTTCATATCCAGCCGAAACCATTCCGAAGAAAACGGCAATAGGAATCGAACGCCATATGCATTGGTCCAATCGAGCAGTAAGTGACTGGCAACGCCGATTATGGCCAAGCCGTACGCCGCCTTCCAACCGCGCATGGATCTGGTGAGGGCGCAGACCAGGAGAACCACCAGCAGCGCCAGCACCGGCGCCATCACCAGGGAATGCGAGAGGCCGCGATGATGTTCGAAATAGGGAAGCGATCCCCGGAACGCCATCAGGATGTCGATATCGGGGGCGTTTGCCGACAGCACCAGCACCAATGCGGAATGCGAATACCAGCGGTTTAGACCGGCTCGGCTCAAGGCCAGGCCGGTCAGTGAGTGGGTGATGTTATCCATGCCGGATCTTCGACGCTCGCGGGCCGGCGAACGCGAAATGCCGGAGGCACAAGCAAGGTCAGCGCGTTGGGAACGATCTCCACCGTTGCGGGAAGCAGCCCGGCGTATTCGCCGTCCACCTGCAAATGGATTCTAGAGTCTTGGGGAGTTGAGAATGAAACTTTGCGCGTCCGCAGAATCGTGACTCCACGCATCCCTTGATGCTTGCGGATCACCACGCCCAGTATGTACCGCAGATACAGGAACGAATTTGCGCCTTCGAACAGCACCAGCTCGAATTGATCGTCAAGCAGCGAAACCGTGGGAGCAAGCTCGAGATCGCCGCCGTAATTTCGCACACGGCTCGCGAGCGCGAAGCTCACTCGAAACTCACGCCCCTCGGCCTGCACGGTGAACTCAGGCAGCCGGCGTCCTACGTTTCCAAAGCCGCCCAGCCAATACGCAACCTTCCCCAGAGCGTTCTTCAGCTTGATATTCAAACGATAGACAATATCGGCGTCGAGCCCGGCGCCCGCCATTGACAGGAAGTGGCGTCCGTTATCGTCCGAGCCGCGCGATAGCCGGCCTACCGCGACACGCTCCTGCACGCAAGAGTCAATCGATTGGGCCGCGCGCTCCAGCGTCGAGCCAATGTTGAGCTCGCAGGCGAGAACGTTGGCTGTACCGGCCGGAAGAATGCCCAAGGGCACGTCCGAGTGCACCATTCCATTTACGACCTCATTGATCGTGCCGTCGCCTCCCGCCACTAATATCAGGTCGGCGCCGCGCTCGATCGCACCACGGACAATTTCGGCCGCCATGGCAGGCCCGTTGGTGGGAGCTGCCTCCACATCGATTCCACGGGCGGAGAGCAGGCGTATAGCACGCTGGAGAGCAGGCTTCCGCCGCCTCAAACGTCCGGCGACAGGATTGTAAATAAGAAACGCTTTTCGATAGGTCTGAATAGTAACCTAAGTTAAGTATAGTAGATGCCAAAAAAAGCAGTTGAAGAAATCGAAGAGTTGCGCGAGACGCTGCGGCGTCACGAACATCTGTACTACGTGCTGGACCAGCCGGATATTTCGGACGCGGAATACGACGGTTTGATGCGCCGCCTGCAGCAACTCGAGACGCAGCATCCGGAATTGATCGCGCCGGATTCTCCTACCCAGCGTGTGGGCGGGAAGCCGCGCGAAGGATTTGTCAAAGTAGCCCACACCTCGCCGATGCTGAGTCTGGACAACGCTCTGAATGAGACTGAGCTGATCGAGTTTGACCGGCGCGTGCGAGATCTACTGCACGGGGACAGCTATGAATATGTCGCGGAGCTGAAACTGGATGGCCTCTCGATGGCGGCGCAGTACCGCGAAGGACGAATGCAGCAGGCGATTACGCGCGGTGATGGGCGCGTGGGCGAGGACGTCACGGAAAACGCCCGGACCATTCGGACGCTGCCGCTGCGCACGAAATCAAGCCTGAAATCGTTCGAGGTTCGGGGCGAAGCGATCATGCCGCGCCGTGCTTTTGAGAAGTTGAATGCGAAGCAAGAGGAGCAACAGCTTGCGCTGTATGCGAATCCACGGAATGCCGCCGCAGGAGCGTTGCGCGCACTCGATCCCGGGGTCACGGCGTCGCGGCAGCTCGAGTATTTCGCATATTTTTTGCTCGTGGACGGGCAGTTTCATTTCGAGAGTCATTGGGAGTCGTTGGAATTCCTTGCGAAGCTGGGTTTCAAAGTGAATCCACATCGGAAGAAGCTTGCCGGGCTGGATGAGTTGTTGGATTTCTATCGGCATTGGGAAGCCCACCGCGAGTCATTGCCTTATGAGATCGATGGTTTGGTGGTGAAGGTGGACTCGGTGCGGCAGCAACAATCGCTCGGCTGGACCGCGAAGGCGCCGCGCTGGGCGATCGCGTTCAAGTTCGCCGCGCAACAGGCCGAGACCGAGGTCGAAGACATAAATGTTTTCGTTGGCCGGACGGGAGCATTGACCCCGGTCGCCTTCTTGCGCGCGGTGAACATCGGCGGCGTTACCGTGACGCGTGCTTCGCTACACAACGAGGACGAAATTGGACGGCTAGGTGTCGAAATCGGCGATCGTGTATTGGTCGAGCGCAGCGGCGACGTGATTCCGAAAGTGGTTCGAGTGGTTCGTCAAGGCGGCAGCCGGCGCCCGTTTCGTATGCCCAAGAAGTGCCCGGTTTGCGGCGGCGAAGTGGTGCGCGAGGAAGGGGAAGCGGCCAGCCGCTGCATCAATACCAATTGCCCGGCGCGCCTGAAGGAATCGATTTCCCACTTCGCGGCGCGGGGGGTGATGGACATCGACGGAATGGGCGACGTGCTGGTGGATCAGCTTGTCTCCCGCGGGCTGGTGAAAAGCGTCGCGGATATTTATGACCTGACGGTGGAACAGTTGTTGGAACTGGAACGCATGGGCCAAAAATCGGCTGAGAAGGTGATTGCAAACATCGATCGATCGCGAAAGCAGCCGTTGCCGCGAGTTCTGAACGGGCTGGGAATCCCCTTCGTGGGCGAGCGGACGGCGCAGATTCTGGCCGAGGCCTTCGGGAGTTTGGACACCATTGCGGGAGCGGACGATGCAACCTTGCAGCAGGCCGATGAAGTAGGGCCGAAGGTGTCGCAGAGTATCCAAAAATTTTTCCATGAGCCGCGCAACCGCGAGCTGGTGGAGCGGCTTCGCGAGGCTGGGCTGACGTTCACGCACGAGATTCGCAAGAAGAGTGGAGGGCCGCTCGCGGGGAAAACATTCGTGCTGACTGGTACGCTGCCTAACCTGGCGCGCGAGGAGGCTAAGTCGCGCATCGAATCGGCTGGCGGCAAAGTTAGTGGTTCGGTAAGCAAGAAAACGAGTTACGTTGTGGCCGGCGACGAGGCAGGTTCCAAGCTGGATAAAGCCAAAGAGCTTGGCATTCCCGTGCTTGGCGAAGCGGAGCTGCTGGCGATGCTGAAGTAGAATCAATCGGAGCGCTACTGCAAAAATTCATCCAAGTATTGGTGTCCTGGGGTCCGGCTGGAGTCCTGCTTCTGGCAATGATCGATTCCACTGGAATTCCCATGGTGGGCGGCGTGGACGCCATGGTGGTGCTGGTGTCGGCATTGGATTCCTCGCAGGCATACTGGGCGGCCGCCGCTGCCATCGTTGGATCGGTCGCCGGAAGTTTGGTGTTGTTCTACATTGCGCGCAAAGGCGGGGAAGCGTATCTACTTCGCTACACTGCGAGCGGGCGCGGTGCCAAGCTGCGCGCGTGGTTCCTCGAATACGGGCTCTTGACGGTCTTCGTGCCCGCGGTTGTGCCGGTGATTCCGATGCCGCTCAAGATTTTCGTCCTTTCGGCGGGGGCGTTGGGGGTAAGACCCATGACTTTCGCTCTGGTGCTGGCGGGCGCGCGCATCCCTCGCTACATCTTTCTGGCATGGCTGGGAACTAAGCTAGGTAAGGACTCGCTGCCCTACCTGCGGCATCACATTTGGGAACTGCTCGGCTTGGCGCTCGGTCTATTCGTAGTTCTTTACTTGGGAGTGCGCTTAGTGCATGCTAGACGAGTTAGTAAGTCAGGTTCTACTGACTTAGTGTAAAATTAACGTCGATTGGCGCGATTACTTCCACGGGCTCGTTACTCAATAGCGTTGGCTTATAGATCCACTGTGAGACGGCATCGAGCGCCGCCTTAGTCAGTAGTGGATGGCCGCTGATCACTTTCAAGTCGCGGATAGTCCCATCCTTCGCTATAATCCCCACCAAGTGCACCACTCCTGAGATCCGCGCAGATTTGGCCAGCGGTGGATATACGGGGATCACACGGTTGATCAGCTTGGCCATCTGCACCCCTTCGCTGACACGTATTGGCCCGGACGGCTGCTGGGGCTTTACCACTGCAGGTGGCGTATAGGGCGGAACAGCTACGGGTTTGCCGACCACCGCGCCTATAGAATTAAATCCATCGGTCTGACCAGCCGCCGGAATGAACCCGGGCGGGAGATCCATCGGCGATGACGCTGTGGATGTAGACGCCTGATCACGCGTGGCGGGGATTGGGTTCCAAACCCTCGGCGCGTGCGAGAAAACAGTTTGCGTGAAGGAGTTCGATGCCCGGGTGGGGACGTCCATGGGTTGAATCGGCTGGACCGCCGGTGCTACCGTCACGCTTTTCCAATGAAACTCGGGTAAGTGGTCGGTATAAGCAAGCGGAATTAGTATCATCAGACTTACTGCCACTAACTCCGCACTTACCGACGCGAAGAGGCTCCATGGCTTGGTGCTGCCGTGATGGACGAGTATAGATTGTTCGAACACGTCATTGTAGACAACGGACCCCCAGCAATTGTTCCCGGTGGAAGAGGTGACAGTCACCTCTTTCACCTATTTGCCGATTACTCGGCAGTGGACGATATATCGGCGCCGGATCTTCGGCATCTCAATGTAAGCCATTGAAATCATTACACGAAACATAGGCCCATCGCTTGCCCTCTAACCATTGATGGAGAGCGAGGCATGTTGAAGATCACGATCCACGATAGCCCGGAGAGCCAGACATTCCAGGTGGAGGGAAAACTTGTCGGGGCTTGGGCCACGGAATTGGAGCAATCCTGGAAAACGGCTTCGTCGGTTCATGATCGCAAAGCCCGGATCGTGGATCTCTCGGGCACATCGTATATCGATGAACAAGGCAAGAAGATCCTTCGCAAACTGTTCAACGATGGAGCGTTTTTTCGTACCGCCGATTGCATGACGGCTTCGATTGTGGACGAAATCACAGGGAAAGCCGCGAATCCCTGGCGCGGAATTCTTACTTCCTGCCTGGTGTTGCTCTTTGCAGCCGGCGCCGTGAATGCAGCGGAACCGCCGCCCCTTAAACTTACCCTTCGAGAAGCGGTACAGATGGCGCTCAAGCAGAATCCGCAGGTTCAGGTTGCCAACTTGAACGTTGCCGAAAGCCAGGAAAATCAGACGATTGCCCGCTCGGCCCTGCTTCCGCAAATCAACTTTGACGCTTCCGAGTCCTTGCACCGGGTGAACTTGGCAGCCGCGTTCGGCAAGAAGATTCCGCAGTTTCCAGGCCACGTCGGTCCGTTCTGGCTGACTCAAGGTGGACCCTCGGGATCCATGCCGATTTTCGATCTTACAGCCTGGCGGCGCTGGCAAGCATCTAAAGAAAATGTAAACGTGTCGCGGGCGCAGGAACTGACGGTTCGAGAGGAAAACGTCCAACTGGTCGTGTCTCAGTACCTCGGCAGTCTGCGCGCGGCGGCGGATGTCAATGCGGCGCAATCGCGCATGGATTTGGCGAAGGCCCTTTTCGATCAGGCCGCCGATCTTCAGAAAAATGGCGCCGGAACGGGCATCGATACGCTGCGTTCCAATGTGCAGTATCAAAACGAAAGACAGCGCCTCATCGCCGCGCAGACCGCTCTGAAGACCACGCTATACGGCTTGGCGCGGCTATTGAACGTCGATCCATATCAGCCTGTCCAACTCGGCGACGAGTCGGAATTTTTTCAGATCGCCGCGTATTCCGCCGACGAGACCATCGAGCGCGCCTACGCCTCGCGCCCCGAAATGAAAACTTTGGCTTCACAAATTCGTTCCACGCAACTTCAGAAACAGTCGGTTCGCGATGAACGTCTGCCGCGGCTAAGCCTGAACGGCGTTTGGAACATGCAAGGCGTGAGCCCCACGACAGCGATTCCCGTCTATACGTATCAGGCGAGCGTCGACGTTCCGCTATTCACCGGCGGACGAATCAAAGCGCAGACCGCGGCCGCCGACATCGAAGTGAAGAAACTGGCGCAGCAGGAAACGGAGCTCAAGAACAGGATCGCCCTGGAGGTAAGAACGGCGGTGGCCCAGCTCGAGTCCGCTAAGACTGAAGTGGATGTTGCGAATCTGTCCGTCCAACTCGCGCAAGAAGAAGTGACGCAGGCGCGCGATCGATTTCAAGCCGGCGTCGCGAATAACATTGAAGTAATTACCGCGCAGGACGAACTCTCCCGCGCCAATGACAGCCAAATTGCGGCATTGTACCGTTACAACCAGGCGCGCGCCGATTTGGCTCATGCCACCGGCCAGATGGAATCTTTGTACGCGAAGTGAGGGAAGAGAACATGGAACCGAAGACTCTCGATTACGAAACCGGGCGGGAACTGGAAATCGATCCGAAGACGTCCAAGAGATCCGATCCTGACGGCCGGACTGTGCCTGGACGAAAACCGTTCAGCCGAAAATCGGCGATATTTCCAGCGCTGTTCGTAATCGTCGCCGCCGGGTTGGTTTTTTGGCTGCGATCCCTAAACCATGTCTCGACCGACGACACGCAAGTGGATGGGCACATCGCCCCTGTCTCAGCGAAAATTTCGGGGAATATTTCGGAAGTTCTGGTGAACGAGAATCAGGCGGTGAAGAAGGGCCAGGTTCTGGTTCGCATCGATCCGCGCGATTACCAGGCGCGCGTGGATCAAGCGCGAGCCGCGGTAACGGTTGCGATGAGCCAGGCCAACGGCGCCAAGGTCGGCGTTCCGCTGGTTCGCGAGACGACGCAGAGCGGCACATCCAGCGCGGAAGCACAATTGATTGGCGTTCAAGCGGATTATGAAAAGGCTCGAGTGGACTATGAACGGTCGTCAAACGCGGATATCTCCTGGGCGCGCGCGAATGTCGCCGCCGCGCAGGCGAATTACGACCGGGCGCAAGCCGATTTGAACCGGATGAAACCGCTGGCCGACAAGGCGGAGATATCCAGACAGCAATTCGACTCGTACATCAACGCCGCGCGCGTCGCCGAAAGTCAGCTCCAAGCGGCTCAGGATAAAGTGACGTCCGCGATCCAGGATGCCGAGACCAAAAAGGCCGGGATGCTTGCCGCGCAAGCTCACATTGCACAGGCCCGCGCGGGCGTCAAAGAAGCGCAGGCCAATCAGCAACAGGTAAACGTCCGCGCTGCCGACGCGGCATCGGCGGCAGCCAACGTCGGAGTGGCGCGCAGCAATCTGGCGGTTGCCGACCTCAATCTTAGCTACACCACGATTACCGCGCCGATGGATGGCGTAGTGACAAAGAAAGGGGTGGAAGTGGGCCAAATCGTGCAACCGGGCCAGGGTCTATTGATGATCGTTCCGCTGGATGACATTTGGGTGACCGCCAATTTCAAGGAGACTCAACTTCGCGACGTTCACCCCGGTCAAAAAGCGGAGGTGAAGGTGGATCTCGCGGGCAAGACGTATCCCGGCCACGTAGATTCCATCTCAAGCGCGACCGGTACCCGCATGAGCTTACTGCCGCCTGAAAACGCCACTGGAAATTATGTGAAGGTCGTGCAACGCATTCCGGTGAAGATCGTGCTGGATACTATTCCCGGAGGCAACACCATCCTGCGTCCAGGCATGAACGCGAGCGCCACGATCTTCACCAAATGACCGGCCCGGGGAAGCAATGCAGGCGAACGTAATAGAGACTTTGCCCCTGGAAAAGCCGGCTATCAATCCGTGGATGATCGCCGGCGTGGTGATGCTGGCCACCTTCATGGAGGTGCTGGACACCAGCGTGGCGAATGTCGCGCTGCCCCACATCGCCGGCAGTCTGGCCTCAACCTCCGATGAAGCCACCTGGGTTCTGACCGCCTACCTGGTGGCGAACGCCATCGTGCTTCCCCTCAGCGGCTGGTTCTCCACACTATTCGGGCGCAAACGCTTTTACATGACTTGCGTGCTGATATTCACCCTCAGTTCCGCCATGTGCGGGTTGGCGCCGAATCTCGGTACGCTGATCCTTTTCCGCGTGCTGCAAGGGCTGGGAGGCGGCGCGTTGCAGCCGGTTTCGCAAGCCATTCTTCGAGAAACATTCCCCCGCGAAAAGCAAGGGATGGCCATGGCGGTATACGGAATGGGCGTGGTGCTGGCGCCGGTGGTGGGTCCAACGCTGGGCGGGTGGATCACGGACAACTTCACGTGGCGCTGGATTTTCCTCATAAACATTCCAGTGGGCATCTGTTCTTTGTTGTTCACGTCCCTGCTGATATTCGATCCTCCGTATTTGCGGCGAAAGACCATAGCGCAGGGCTTGAAGATCGACTACATTGGCTTGGGACTCCTGGCCACCGGCCTCGCCGCGCTGGAAATTACGCTCGACGAAGGACAGCGCAACGATTGGTTTTCCTCAAGCGGGATAGTGGCCGCGGCCGTCATCGCCGTCACCGCCCTGATCTCCGTGGTTTTCTGGGAGCTGCGGCAAAAAGATCCGGTGGTCGATTTTCGCTTGCTTAGGGATCGCAACTTCGCCATCTCCACCATGGCTCTGTTCGTCCTGGGTTTTGTGCTTTACGGAAGCACGATGGCGCTGCCGTTATTCCTGCAGACGCTGCTCGGTTACACGGCCACGCAGAGCGGCATGGCGCTTTCACCTGGAGGTCTGGCCATCCTGGTGATGATGCCCGTGGTCGGCTTCCTGCTGGGACGAGTTCAACCCAGATGGCTGGTGATTTTCGGATTGTTGGTCTCAGCCTACGGCCTGCACCTGATGACTCTCTTCGATTTGAGCGTCGACTTCCGGCATGCCATGGATGCGCGCATTATACAGAGCCTGGGCCTGGCATTCATGTTCGTTCCGATCAATACCATGGCGTTTTATTCCATCGACAAACAGAGTACAAGTTATGCCACCGGCCTGATCAATCTCGCGCGCAATATCGGGGGCAGCACCGGAATCGCCCTCTCCACAACTTTGGTGGCGCGGCGGCAGCAATTCCATCAGCAGCGTTTGATGGAGAACTTGAATCCGATGAATCCAACCTACCAATCGGTTCTCGACAACGCACAGCACCTGTTCATGTCCAAGGGCAGCGATGCCGTTCATGCCATGGCCCAGGCGCAGCAGATGGTGTACGGCATGGTTCTAAGGCAGGCAACACTGTTGTCGTTCATCGACAACTTCCGGCTGCTGGCGCTGGCATTTATTGCCGTCATTCCCCTGATGTTCCTGATGAAAAAAGTGAAGCCGAGAAAGGGCGAGGTAATGCTGGAGTAGGAAGCGTGCTGGCGCTTTTCTCTTGCAAGGCGGTTCAATTTTCGGGTATCTTGAACATTCAAGTCTAAATTCGAGAAAGCTGCTTCGCTAAGAAAGGCGGTCGGCACACCATGCGCTTTTCCCTTTTAGGGCGTATTCTTACGCTTTCATTGTTTTCCGCATTGTACTTGGCCGCTCAGTTTAACGGTCCTCCGTGCCCGAACGCTCAGCCGGTTCCCCAGCAATTGAAGATTCCGGCGACGCTGCCTCCGGGTGAACCCGTCGACTTCGAGAAGCGGTTGTTGGCTTACTTCAGCACGTTGGAGTACCGCAAGCTCGACTGGTGCATGGATAAATGGGTTCGTGACACCGGCCCGCTCATCAATGGAACCTCCATTGTTGTTCACCCTCCGGTTCGCATCTATTATTCGCCGGAAGTTTCCAACTGGCTCCGCGGAGATCGTTCGAAACCGATTCCGGACGGCGGCGTGATCATCAAGGAACAGTTCAATCCTACGCCGGCCGCGCGCTATTGGAACACGCCCGACGATCAGTTGGGCTGTTCGAACGACTGGACTTTCATGATCAAGAATTCGGCGGGGTCCAAGGACGGCTGGTTCTGGGGCGAAGTCTGGAATAGCCAGCAGAATCCAATGAACTTCACCGATCCTTTTCAGTATCCGAACGCGGGTTATGGCTTGTATTGCCTGCGTTGCCACGCTTCCGCGGAGAAAGAACACACGTTCTCGACGCTGAACAATATCAAGAATTCGCCTGGTTGGCCGCTGACTTACCGCGTGGACGATTCCTGGATGAAATCTTCGATGAAGATGCCCGGGAAATGTGGATTCGGTTCCAGCGGAGCGGATCCTTTATACTTCGGCGAAACCCCCACCCACGCTCAGAATGCCACGTTGGCAATGAAGACCGTCCCGCATATGGAACTGCTGGCGCCGCCGTCGCCGGAACAGCACATACTCTCATTTCCGCCGGAACCCTTCGATAAGGTTGTTTCGGGAAGTGCCGGGCCGCCTCAATTTGTGACCTCCGATCAATGCTTGGGTTGCCACAGCGCGTATGGAAAAGGCGGATTCGGACCAAGCATGGTGGTGCTGCCGGATGTCAATGTTTCTCCTTACGGTGAATGGCGCTGGTCGCCCATGGGACTCGCCGGCCGCGATCCTGTGTTTTATTCGCAGCTCGACAGCGAGCTCGCTTTTCTGAATAACAATCCGGCGCAGCGGCAGAACGTCATCAACATTTGTATGACCTGTCACGGCGCCATGGGCAAGAGGACGTTCGCCCTGGAGCATCCCAAGGAGAATTTCCAGGTCGACTTCGTTTATGAAACCAATCCGAACAATCTCGGCTTCAAGTATGGGGGATTGGCCCGCGACGGAATCAGTTGCCTGGTGTGCCATCACATGGCGCCGCCGAAAGATCCGAGCCTGGCTTATTTTCTGAACAACAAGATCAACGGCGATTTCGATCTCACTCCTCCCAATGAACTTAATGGCCCGTTCGAGGACAAGGTCATCACCCAGTATCCGATGAACGAGGCGCTGGGTGTGAAGCCGAAATACAACGCGTACATCAAGTCCTCGCAGATGTGCGGCGCGTGCCATACCATTCGACTGCCTGTCGTGGATAGTTCCGATCCGAACAAGACGTCGATTGAGCAAGACACGTACGTGGAATGGCTCAACAGCAACTTCCGGAATGAGTATGGCTCCGTCGGATCGACCCCCAAATCTTGCCAGGATTGTCACATGCCGGTGGGCTATAAGAACACGCCGAACAAGATAGATGTCAAACAAATCGAGACGCGGATTGCCAATGTGCAGGACATCACCTATCCCGCGACCGAGCATCTGGCCACGCCCAGCGAGTTGAACGTCCGTTATCGAACGGAAGGTTTCCACCGCCACGAATTGCTGGGTGCGAACGGGTTCCTGCTCGAGATGTTCGATGAGACGGCGGATAAGAACGGCAATAATCCGATTCTCGGCGTACGGCTGAAAGACTACATGTCGGGTTTCACGAACGATCTTCCGAACGCTATCGACAATGTGGTGCAGCAGGTGCAATACAGCACCGCGAAGATCGAAGTTTCCAAGTCTGCCGTGGCGAACGGACAGCTAAACGCGGAAATCATGGTGTCCAATTACACGGGTCATCGTTTCCCGAGCGGTGTGGGCTTCCGCCGGGCGTTCATCGAGTTCAAGGCGTTGCTCAACGGCAAGCTGTTCTGGTCATCGGGTCAGACTACTCCGCACGGCGAGATTGTGGACTTCAGCAATAACGTTCTGCCGACGGAATTCTTCCAGAATGGGCAGTATCAACCGCACTTCGATCAGACCCATCCCATCACGTCCTCGACGCAGGTTCAGATTTACGAGGAGCTGGAGCAGGACGCGAAACATCAATTCACCACCAGTTTCACGCGCCGGGATTATTCGATCAAGGACAATCGGCTGCTGCCCGACGGATGGAAGAAGGACGGACCGCCGGGGCTCACGATTCCCGAACAGTTCCTCAAAGCCACGTGGCCGGTGGGCGGCGCTTTTACCGACCCTGTTTATCTCGCGGGCCAGGGCCAATCAAAAGTGGCATATCAGATTCCAGTGCCCAACGGCGCGAATGCAAACAACGTGACCATCGAGGTGGCGTTGTACTATCAGGCGACACCGCCGTATTTCCTGGCGGATCGATATCAGACGGCTACGCCCGCCACGGCGCGTCTGAAATATCTGGTGGATTCGATGAAGACCTTGGAGGGGACGGACTTCGC
>CATPCJ010000333.1 GCA_955652915.1 uncultured Bryobacteraceae bacterium | reverse complement strand
ATCTTAATGACTGTAATCGAATAGGGCGCCAGCGTGCGGGAAAAATTCGTCCCCAACCCATCGACGTCCGTCGTAACAGGCGCAATCTTCCGAGGCTCAGTGATTGAATTTGTGTCGTCCGGTCCGCTCGCGCTCATCGCGATCGTTTGCCCCTTCGGCTCCACGGTAGCTACACCGCCGATTTCCACTCGTAGCGGCCGCGCAACGCCGGCACGGTTTACGAGCTTCAGATAAATCGTTCCAGTTTTGCTGTCCCGCGTGGCGTCGAAGAACAGGGTCGGGACCTGTTGGGGAACGGGTGTTACCGGTTGCACACCGGGCGCGCCGCCACGCGCGGGCGGCTGCCACTCCCGCGTTGGAACTCCCTGCGCGGAGACAGGCAGAACCACATCGCCGTGATTCTGGCTGAACATCTGCTGCGCATAATAGGCGGGTGACCCGTAGCTGTTCAGCGCGTCATAACCAATCAGATCGGTACGCCACTGCATTCCGCCCTTGTTCACATTGACGAATAGCGGAGCGTAGCACGACATGATCACCAGGTCGGAATTTCGTTCCATGCCGGTCATCCAGGCGGCGTCGCCCAGGGCCGCGCTCATATTGGGTGTCGGCTCGCCAACCCGGGTTGCCCACTCGCCCACGAAGACCTTGGGCCCGGAACGGCTGCGCGTATCGTAATCGTGGGCGTGCGATGCCATCTCGTCTTCCGAGCGGCGATAGTAATGTTCGTCGATCACGTCGGGAGTGCGGCTGCTGACGCGCGTCGTAGCCACAACCTGTAGCGCGGTGTACTTGGCTTTGATCGCGTCGAAAAACTGTGCGAACCGGCCATCGTAACTGCCAGGCTCGCGGTCGAAATTATCCTCGTTTCCAATTTCGACATATTGCAGGCGGAAGGGCGCGGGATGTCCGTCCTTGGCACGCCGCGCGCCCCAGGTGGTGCTGGTGCTGCCGGTTACGTACTCGATTTCTTCGAGCGCCTCGTCCACGTAAGGCTGCAAATCCGCACCGGCCTTGATGCGTACGCCGCCGCGAAGTCCGAAGCCTGCATAGACGGCCAGCACCGGCTCGACGTGCAAGTCTTCGCACCATTCCAGGAACTCCAGCAGCCCCATGCCGTCGGAGGACCAATATTTCCAGGAGTCGTTCATGTGACCCGGCCGCTGCGAAATATCGCCGATCGTTTTCTTCCAATCGAAGCGCGTGGCCAGTGTATAGCCTTCGAGATAGTTGCCCCCTGGAAACCGCAGGAACGCCGGTTTCATGTCGGCCAGAAGCTGCATGATGTCCATGCGGTTCCCGTTCGGCCGGTTGTTCCAAGTCGGCGGGAATAGCGAAACCAATCCGAACCAGACCGTGCCGGGGCTGCCAGTTGAAATTACAAATTGGCTGTCCGCGGATGCCGCCACGTTTCCCGTTTTCAAAGCGACGTCGTACCGTCGCCACTCCGCCGTAATTCGTCTCACCTGCCCGGTAGCGTAAGCTGCCACGCCGTTGTTAGCGGTGATGGCGACGGTGAGTGGTCCCTTAAATCCGGCAGAGGCTTTGGCGTAGAACGAGGCCCGGTAGCTGGTATTGGGCTTCACCGGAATGCCCCAAAATCCATCGTTGGCGATACCCACCCGGACAGCGCCCGCTTCTTGCGCAACCGTGAGTTTCAAACTGGTGGGGATGGCATCGTTGAGCGGCTGGCTGGGGTCTAGCGACATCGATCCGCTTCCGGCATACTGCACCAGTCGCCAATGCACCGGCTCTTTCGGGTCCTCTTTGAAGTTGCGATTGCGGATCAGCTCGCCGTAGAGTCCGCCGTCGTAGGAGTAGTTGATCTCCTCCGTCATCAGGCCGTAGAGCATGGGGCTAAGATGCGCCGAAACCTTGTCCGCGGCGATGTGGAGCACCGTCGCGGCGGGCGTCTGCGCGCGCAACCACGCAGGGCCACCGGCAAGAACCAACAGCGCGTATAGCACTTGCTTCGACATTATTTAGAAGTAAAGTTTCAGTCCGAATTGGATATACCTTGGCTGCCCGCTCTGGTGAAGGTCTCCAAATCCGGTTTGATAGGCCTGTCGCGACCGGAAGAGCTTGTAGCCCGATATCGAGGTGATGTCATAAGCCGATGCCGGCGTGCCGTAGAAATTCTTCGGCACTGGGATCGAAAAGAAGTTGGCGGGAAGCACGCCGTTTACCTTCGAGCCATTCACATTTGCGTTGATCTGATTCAGCAGCGCGGCTCCAGCCGGCGTGGACGCCAAGGGCCGGTTGTTAGCGGCGGCCCAAGTATTGTAATCGCCCGCCGTTAGCGTCGCGGTGCTGGGAGCGCTCATAAAGTCGGTGAACGTGTTGTTGGGGCCAACACGAAAAACCGGATGGTTGAACGCGTTCAGCAGATCCGTCCGGAACTGGATCCGCCGCTTTCCGCTCTCGCCGAGTTTGAAATTCTTCTGAATCGATCCATCGAAATACTGTTGCCAAGGCCCTCGCGCCCCGTCCAGCGTGCGAGGAGCATTGCCCAGTTGCCCCAGCGGCGGCCTCTCGAAAGCGGACGGGTTTAAGTACGGCTGGCAAATGTTTTCGCTGGGGCAGGACTTGCGATACAGCGGATTGATAATCGGCATGCCGGGAACCACATCCGGACGCACGGTGTGTGTGGTATCGGTGAGCTGGTTTCCATCCACCAGCGTCACCCACGATGGGAACCCGCTATTCAGACGAAACAGACCCGAGAGCGTCCAGCCTTCCACCGCGGTCCCCAGAGGCTTCCACGTCCGGCTCAGGAAGCGGCGTCCCCGCCCAAACGGGAGATCGTAGATCGCGGTGGTGTTGAAGACATGCCGCGTGTCGAACATCGACACCGAGCGGTCCGCGTGTCGCGAACCACCTACTACAAGGTTTCCGCTGGTGTGACCTGTAGTGAGCACGAAGCTATCGACGCCGGAATCGGAAGCGTCATCGATCGATTTCCCAAAAGTGTAATTCGAAGTGAACGTCAGCCCCCGGCCCGCCCGGTGATTTACGTTGACATAGCCTGCGTGGTAAATGCTGTTCGCGGACGAATCGTAGAGCATATTCAGGGCATTGAATCCCAGGTACGGGCTGCCCAGCGTGCCCTGCTGCACGGTGATGACCCTGCCGGCGGTATTCACCCGTCCCAACGGATCCGGAATCGTCGCGGTCTGACTGACATTGTTGGTATTGAGAGCGTTGAGCAGCGAAATATCCTTGGGATTGATATTCTCGCCCGGCAGAAAGAGATGGGTTCCCTTGTTCCCCAAATAGACCACCTCGATCACCGTGTTCCGCGCGGTCTGCCACGATATGGTGAAATTCCAATTCTGCGAATAGGGCGTTTTGACGTTCTGCGAGATCGCAAATCCGTTGCCGCCGTAACTGAGGCTGCCCAGGTACGTCATGCCATCCCCGGCTGGAATGCCGATGGATTGATCCACGGTCTGCGGAATGATCACCGGCGGATTCTCTCCCAACCGCATTACGTAAGTGGGATCGCGCTGGCCGGTATTAAAGTTGAAGTTTTGAGTACCACTGAAGTCCGGCCGCGGCTGGCGCGCGCTCCCCGTGTTTGGAACGTGCGATAGACCGTATCCGCCACGTATTGTGACACGGTGGTTTCTCAGAAGACCCGGCGCCCACGCAAATCCGAAGCGCGGTTCGAAATCCCGATAGTCGGCTGGGTACATGTAGCGCGAACGGCCGCCCTTTCCTGCAAAGGCGAACGGCACTACCGAAACCGAATCCACCACGCGTCCGGTGGCCAGGGTGATCGGAGTATCGAGCGCGTACGTCTTCGCCAGGTCGGGACGGTACACGCCCTGATGGTCGTACTTCTCGGTGCGCGGAAGATTGAGCGAGTACCGCAGCCCCAGGTTCAGCGTGAAGTTCGGCTTCAGCTTCCAATCGTTTTGCACGAAGGCGGCGCCGGATTCCCAGCGGTAGTAGTAAGGCACCAGCGTCGTCCGCAGATCCACGGAGTCCGGAACTCCCAGCAGGAACTGGGCGAAGCTGTTGCCCCCGGTGGCGTTGCTCCCGCCGGTGGAGTTAGTTAAACCGCTGCCAATGTTGTATCGTCCACCGGTGGCGCCAAACAAGGGGATCTCGTTCTGCAGCGAGTGGCTGATATCCACTCCAAACTTCCAGCTCATCTTCGATCGCGCAACATAGAAAATGTCGGTGACGTTGTAGCGCTCTTCGCGATCCTCTTGCGTGCTGGAACTACCAGTGCCGATAAACGGCAACAGCGGAACTCCACCTTTAGTGATGTTGGGCAGACCGAGCTCGGTGTTCAGATTGGCGCCGCTGAACGGGTCGTACTTTATGGAAGGAACCGTGCTGAAACGGCCGTGGGTGTAGTTGAGCCGCAGGTCGTTGAGCATGGTCGGTGAAATGGTCTGTGTGTCGCTCAGCATGGCCTGCTTCGCCGAACTGTAATCCGCGCCGTCGGTGGTGGTGCTGGCGGGAGTGAACTGGGTCTTGACGATGGGTGTGACCGTATAGCGAAAGTTGAGCCTATTCATCGCGGAGATGCTCTGATCGATGCGGAACGTGGACCGTTTATCGTTCTGAGTAAGCAGGCGCGGGTTGGGCAAGTTGGAAACCCCACCACCGGAGTTGATGTAGTAAGGCCCCGGCTTCGCTACGAAGGTAAGCGCCTTCAGCGCGGTTGTATCCAGCATCGACTTAGGGATCATGTTGCCGGGAAAAGGCTGGTAAGTTGTCCCTGCCGCGGGCGCCGCCAACCTGAGAAACTGATTCCCAACTTGCCCGAATTGGTTGTAGATAGTGGCATCGCCGTTGGACGGAATGTTGAATCTCTGCGCTACATCGGCCGGAATATATCCGGAGGCTGTCGCCACCATGTTGCTGAAATCGCCTTGCCGCATGGCATCGCTGGGAAGCAGGGTGTCCTGAGGCAGAAAATCGCGGCGGTAACGTGGCTCGTACGCCGCAAACCAGAAGGTCTTGTTTCTGCCATTGTAAATTTTGGGAATCACAACAGGTCCGCCGGCCGCGACGGAGAACTGGTTATATTTCAAAGTTGGGCCGGGCCGGTTTTGGGTCGCCAGCGTCCACGGCGAGGCTGCCACCGCCGGGTTGCGGTTGTACCAAAGCACCGTGCCGTTCAAGGCGTTGGTACCGGACTTGGTGGTGGCGCTGATGATGCCGCCGCCCGTCTGACCGTACTCCGCCGAGAACGCCGAAGTCTGTACGCTAAACTCCTGCACGGTTTCCGGCGAGAAGCTCACCATGGAGCGAGCCAGGCTGACGCCGGTATTATTGACGCCGTCCGCGAGGATGTTTGAGCTGCCCGCACGGCCGCCATTCACGCTCAGGTTGAAGCCGGGCACAGTCAGGCTGGCGCTCAAGCCGGGATCTTCGCTTCCCGCGTCGCCCGTAACTCCGGGTAGAGAGAGCGCCAGATCCAGTACGCTGCGGTTTACCAGCGGAATATCCTGTATCTGGCGTTCGGTGATGGTGGAACTGGTGGTTCCGGACTCGGTATTCGCTTGAGCTGAGTCGGCCCGCACGGTGACTTCGGTGGTCACCATGCCCGTTTCAAGGGTCAGGTTTACGGTTGCGGTCGCACCGGTATCCACCTTGACGTTCTTCACCGTCTCTTTCTTGAAGCCCTGCATCTCCACGCTCACGTCGTAAGCCACCGGGTCGAGTGAGAGGACATTGTACGCGCCGGAATTGGAGGTCTTGACGCGGATCTGCTGTTTAGTTCCGAGGTTGGTAACCACCACGACGGCGTCGGCCACGACGGCCCCTGAGCTGTCGAAAACTGTACCGGTTATGGCGCCGCGATTGGTCTGCGCGGTCATGATGCCGGCGCACGCCAGACCTAATGCGAATGCTCCATAAAACTTCATCCTGAAGTCCTCCAGGCGCTCTCCCTACTGTAGCGGATGCCGCCCCAAAGTGGCGTAACGGATTCTCAATCGGAACCGAAATTTCAAACTTACCCCCTACCCAACATTCCCATCGCGACCATTGACTGGGCTCTGGAAAAACGTTACGGTGGCAGTAGCGCGAAGGGCGCATCCAGTCCGCGGAAAGGGCCTTGCCCACCTTATGTAGTACATCGAAGCCTGCGACTTCTTTCAGCCTGAAAGGAAGATCGTAATGGACGCCAAAGAACTACCCTCTCGTCCCAACCTGGAGCGATACAAAAAACTCGCGAAGGAATTGCTCAAAGCCTACAACTCAGGCGATTCCGGTGCAATCCGGCGCATCAAGAAGCACTACCAGGTCGAGCGCTCGCTGAGTTGGGACGACCTGCGCGCTGGAATCGAGCGCCGCTTGGGCAAGCTGTCAAACTCGGCAATTCCCAAAGCCAGGTTTGCTCTCGCCGACGCTCAATTCCTTATCGCCCGCTCCTACGGCTTCGAGAGTTGGCCGAAGCTCAAGAAATA
This sequence comes from uncultured Bryobacteraceae bacterium, assembly GCA_955652915.1. Classification (GTDB taxonomy): domain Bacteria; phylum Acidobacteriota; class Terriglobia; order Bryobacterales; family Bryobacteraceae; genus Palsa-89. Next base: position 20,074 of record CATPCJ010000333.1, on the reverse strand, counting down.
CATCGAAGCGCTTGCCCGCAAGAGTTCCCCGCTCTCGAAATTCGAATCGGCCGTGGACGCCGTTATCGCCGGCGACGTCCCCGCACTCCAGCGGTTGTTGCTCCGGAACCCGGAGTTGATTCGAATCCGTTCCACTCGTGTTCATGAATCTACGCTGCTGCATTACGTGTCCGCCAATGGCGTCGAGGACTACCGGCAGAAGACGCCCAGGAACGCCGTTGAAGTCGCGAAGGTGTTACTCGAAGCTGGCGCCGAAGTCGACGCGGAAAACAAGCCCGGCCATGGTACGACTCTCGGCTTGATCGCGACAAGTGTTCATCCGGCAAAGGCAGGCGTGCAAATCGCGCTGCTCGAGGCATTACTGGATGCCGGCGCATCTCCGGACGGTATTCCCGAAGGATGGAATCCTTTGACGGCAGCGCTGGCCAACGGGCGTGGGGACGCCGCCGAATTTCTGGCCAGGCGCGGCGCGCGATTGGACCTGGAGGGAGCCGCCGGAGTGGGAAGGCTCGAGTCGGTCAAGAGTCTCTGCAACGACGCGACAAAAGAGCAGATGCTGTCAGGCTTCGCCTGGGCTTGCGAGTTTGGCCGAACCAGCGTCGTCGACTTCCTGCTGCAAAAGGGTATCGAGGTTGACGCGCGACTCAGACATGACGGGCAGACCGGCCTGCATTGGGCCGCCTATAACGGACACGTGCAGACAGTCCAGTTGCTCCTGGAACGAAAAGCCGCCGTTAACGTGAAAGACAAAAGCTACGACGGAACGCCTTTAGGGTGGGCGCTCTACGGTTGGGGTGATCCCCCGCCCGAAGCGAATCGCGATGGCTACTATAAGGTTGCCGCGCTGCTGGTGGCCGCGGGCGCAATGGTGGATCCAGCGTGGCTTGCCGATCCCGATCGTGAAATAGCTCTCATCGAGAAAGTGCGCGCCGACCCCCGCATGCTGGCGGCGCTCGGCAGCACGATGCCCCGCTGATTTTGCTAAACTTCCTGCACTATGCGATACGTTGGAAATTTTTCGTGGCTGCTCATCGCCGCCTTCGGCTTGGGACAGGCGCCGGCCCAGACCGACTGGAACAAACCATTTCCCCCTCATAAAGTAATCGGCAATGTTTACTTCGTCGGCACTGAAGCCTTAGGCTCGTTCCTGATCACGACGCCTGAAGGACATGTGCTCATCAATAGCGATTTTGAGACCACCGTTCCCCAGATTCGCGCTTCCGTCGAGAAGCTGGGGTTTCGTTTTACCGACATCAAGATCCTGTTGGGAAGTCACGCGCATGGAGATCATATGGAGGGCGACGCGCTGGTCAAGGAATTCACCGCCGCGAAAGTTATGGCGATGGAACAGGACGTTCCAGCGCTGATGAAGATGAAACCCGGCAATAAACCGCACCCCATCGACCGCGTCTTGAAGGATGGCGACACGGTGAAGCTCGGCGGCACGACATTGGTGGCGCACCTTACTCCCGGGCACACCAAGGGCTGCACCACTTGGACGCTGAAGACGGAGGAAAATGGGAAGTCCTACAACGTCGTCATTCTTGGGAGCATCGGCGTGAATCCGGGTTATGTGTTGGTGGGCAACCAGGACTATCCGCGGATCGCGGACGATTACGTTCGCAGCTTCAAGATCCTGCGCGCGCTTCCTTGCGACGTCTTTCTCGCATCCCACGGAAGCTTTTATGGCCTGGACGATAAATACGCGATGCTGGGAAAAGGCGGGCCGAATCCTTTCATCGATCCGCAAGGATACCAGGCGCACCTGGATCGGAAGGAGAAGGAATTCAACGCCAAGCTGGAAGAACAGAAAGCAGCGAAACGCTGACCGGCCACGTAACGCTTGTTAACGCGCGCGGTTCAGTTCGGTTCGACGTGGCGCGGCCTTCAGGCTGCCGCATCGAGACTCGTCTCGATGCTTGGGGGACAGAGCCTCGAGATGAGTCTCGAGGCCGCCGACACGATTGTCCGCGCCACGTTCCGGCGAGCGCTCTATAAACTATATGGCAGGCACCGAGTCCGGCTGGCTGGCCGATTTAATCTACACCGCCGGAAAATTCGAATCCGGTCTCGCGATGTTCGCCGCACCGGACGGCGCCATCACCCGGTTTTCGCGAGAAGCCGGCGACTTGGCGAAGTGCCGCCGCTTACCGAATCGGGCGATTCTTCCCGGCATGATCGACGTCCACTCGCACAGCTTCCAGCGCGTCATTCGCGGCCGCACGGAACACCGGACCACTACCCAACACGACACCTTCTGGACCTGGCGCGAGAGCATGTATCATGCCGCGAACCTGCTCTCGCCGGACGCGATTTATCATGCCGCGCGAATGGCTTTTCTCGAAATGCTGCTCACGGGAATAACCACCGTCGGCGAGTTTCATTACCTGCACCATGCGCCCGGCGGCGCTCCTTACGAAGACCGCAACCTGCTGGCTTTTCAAATTCTGCGCGCGGCCGATGAAGTTGGTCTTCGGATAGCCCTGCTACGAACCGCGTATGTCCGCGCCGGCTGGCAGAAGGCCGGCGATACGCGCCAGGCACGCTTCATAACGCCGCAAGTTGACGACTTCCTCGCGGACACCGACCGCTTGCGCGCCGCGATTCCAAATGTTTGCCGGCCGGGACGCGCTTGGGTGGGTGTTGCGCCGCATAGTGTTCGCGCCGTTCCTCTTGAGTATCTGCGCAGAGTCGCCGCCTACGCGCGCGCTCACGGCCTGCCGTTGCACATGCACGTGTCGGAGCAGCCCGCGGAAGTGGAAGCCTCCGCCGGCGAGTATGCCTTGCGTCCGGTCGAACTGCTCCACGAACATGGCGTGCTGGACTCGCATTTCACCGGAGTCCACGCGATTCACATTACAGCGGACGAGATCGCCTATCTTGCAAAAGCCGAAGCAACAGTATGCGCATGTCCCACCACGGAGCGAAATCTAGGCGATGGTATAGTGCCCGCCGATGCCTTATACGCCGCGGGCGTGAGGATTTGCTTCGGCTCAGACAGTAACGTGCAAATCGATCCGCTGGAGGATGCCCGCTCGCTGGAATATCATCTGCGATTGAAGCGGCTGGAACGCGTAGTGCTGCCGCCCGGTCCCGAGCGGGATTCGTTGGCGCGCCGTCTGTTTGTCTCCGCCACCGACGCGGGCGCGGCCAGTCTCGGCGCGCCCAGTGGCCGCCTTGAGGTGGGGCTGCAAGCCGATTTCTTCACGGTGGATCTGGACGATCCGTCCATCGCCGGCGCCGAACCCGAATCGCTCTTGAATCACATCGTGTTCTCGCTGGAACGGGCCGCGATACGCGATGTCTTCATCGGCGGCGAGCTAATTGTTTCCGAGGGCCGCCACCCCCAACAACGCGACATCGTAACCAAATTCGGCGCCATGCAGAAGAGCGTGTGGGGATCAACCGCGTGAAGGAAGAAGTCGAAATCCTGCTGGACCTGGTGGCCATCCCGTCCGTCTCCTCCGTTAGTAATCGGCCGATGATCGACTACGTATCGAAGCGCCTGGATCCGCAAGCGTGGAAAATAAAACTGCAATCCTACCGCGATCCAAGAGGAATCACGAAAGTGAATCTGGTGGCCATCACTCGCGGACGCAACGTCAATCCTGAATTAGCACTGGTGTGTCACACCGACACGGTGCCCTACGACGCCGAGTGGCAAGAAGCCGTGCATCCGCGCGTACGTAATGGAAAGCTGTACGGCCGCGGTAGCTGCGACGTGAAAGGCTTTCTGGCGTGCATACTGGCCTGTGTACCCAAGCTCGACCTCGGCCAACTAAATAAACCACTGGCCGTGATCCTGACCGCCGACGAGGAAATAGGCTGCGTAGGCGCGAAGCACCTGGCCGCTAGAGAGGCCGCGATACGTGGCGCGGACACTCGTGTCTGCGGCCTCGAGACTCGTCTCGAGGCTCTTTCCCCGGAGCATCGAGACGAGTCTCGAGGCACCAGCCTGAGAGGCCGCGCCACGTCTGGGTTCCACGCCCGTTACATGATCATCGGCGAACCCACCAGCCTCCACCCAGTCCACGCCGGCAAGGGTTACGCACTAGCCGAGATCGTCGTGCGTGGCAAGGAAGCCCATAGTGCCTTTCCCTCGCGCGGACGTTCCGCCATCTACGACGCCGCCCGAATTGTGACAGCCCTGCAACGCGTCGCCAGAAAACTGGAAACCCGAAAAGATCGCAATTTCGACCCGCCGTTTACCACCCTGAACGTTGGATTGATCCAGGGCGGCACAGCGAAAAATATAGTCGCCGGTGAGTGCCGCATCACCGTGGAATGGCGGCCGATTCCAGGACAAGACCCGGGCCGGGCAGCGGACCTTATTCGAGAGCAACTGGCGGGCTTGCGTGTCGACGCGGAACTCAAGGTCCAACGTCTCGATCCGGGATTCGCTCCGGCAGCCGGCGAAGATGTCGCTCGACTTCTCGAGTCCCTTACTCGACGCCGCTCCGCTACGGTTTCTTTCGGCACCGAAGCTCCGCATCTCCGATCGTTGGCCTCGGAAACAGTCGTCTTCGGACCCGGCAACATGACCGTGGCGCACAAAACCGGCGAGTTTGTGCCGGTCGCGGAGTTGAGCAGGTGCGTGTCCCATCTACGCAAAGTAATTGAAAAACTCTGCGGATAGTTAGGGCTAGCGCAGAGCCTCAGCTTGAAGCTGTGAAAAAATCGCTCCAAGATCCACACCGGCAAGAATGCCTGTGCGGGTTTGCGATTTTTTCACAGCTTCCTTGCCGGCGGACAAGGCCGGCCACGGGGGAGGCCGCCTGCCGCTTACTTGCGTACCGATACTGTCTGCTGCCCGTCGATATAACCGACATACTGCGTGCCTCGCGCGGCAGCGAGTTCTTTCGATTTCGAACCCTTACCACTATCCAATGGGCGAGTCGCAGGTCCATCGGCACGACGTTTGGCGGCGGCGCGGATGCCTATCTTTTGGCCGTCGATGGCCTCCACTTTCTCCAGCCGGAAAGTCGCCTTGCCGCCAATGCCCAGAAACTTCTTTTTGCCGGCTTCACTGGCAATTGCCCCGGTAACTCCGGCGCCCTTCGCGATCACCAAGGCATCGCCCACCTGCAGTCCATCGGTTACCGTGAATCGCAGCAATTCGCCCTGCGGAGCATCGGCCAGTACGTCTTGATCCAGAGTTATGCGGAATGGCAAACCGTCATCCACGCTCAGCATAACCGCCTCGTGCGATCCGGTTTTCCCTGGCGGCAATACCTCGCCTGGAACGACTGGTTTGGGCGGAAGCGCCGACGTGGAAGCGCCCTTTGGATCGCGCATCGTGTTGATCACGATTTCCGGTACACCCGCCTTGCTCAAACGGATCAGTTCGGAAGTCGAGAAATTGAAGTGTGTTTTGCTCGATCGTATCTGGCTGATGATAATTGAAGGCGCGACCTGAGCCTGAACCATCTCCACAATGTTGTCGTTGGTGAGCACCGATTCCACCGGCGGCGGTGCTGGAGTCGTAACAGACGGCGCTGGACCCGTAACAGGCGCCTGGGCCGTAGTGGGAGTCTGACTTGTAGCCGGTGACGCCGCCCGGCGTTGGCTATACCACCAACTCCCGAAGGCCCCGATTACCAGGATGAAAAGGCAGACGATGCCGAAAATCAAGTCCTTCCTGGCCCTACGCTCCGCTCGTGGCGACCGGGCCGAGGCCTGCGGCATGGAAGACGCTTCCAACGGCGTCTCAGCCGGTTCATTTGGAGCTGGTTCGGGAGTCGGCGACGGTATTTGCGGGCTAGCGGAAACGGGAGGAACTGGCGGAGCTGGTGGATTCGAGCTCGGCCTGTAAAGAACTCCGGAGTCGGAATAGCGGCGCAGCGTCGTGAGCGCCTGCTCCACTTCTTTCATCGACTGAAAGCGGTTATCGGGATTCTTGTACAGGCAGCGGTCGATGATCTGTTCCAGTTCCAATGGAACATCGGGAGCGATCTCGGAGATGGGCCGAACTTCATCGCGTAGAACGGCCGAGAGCGTGGAGACACTCGAGTCTCCCTTAAAAGCGCGGAATCCGGTGACCATTTCGTATAGCACCGCGCCGAAAGAAAAAATGTCCGAGCGGGCATCCACGCGTTTGCCTTCGGCCTGCTCCGGAGACATGTAGCTGACCGTCCCCATGATGGAGCCTTCCATCGTAAGCGGCATGTGCGACACGGTTGCAGCCGCCTCAAACTGGCCGACGGGTGCGCGATCCGTCAGCTTCGCCAGCCCAAAATCGAGCACCTTCACCAGCCCCGAGCTGGTGATCATCACGTTCCCCGGCTTGAAGTCGCGATGTATGATTCCCGCCGCATGCGCCGCGCTGAGCGCATCGGCCATCTGGCTGCTATACCGCAGAACCTGCGGAACGCGCAGGCCTCCGCTGGGAATAAGATCCAGCAGAGTCATGCCGGCGACGAATTCCATTACCAGATAGTCAGTATCCGGTTCGGCGATGATGTCGTGAATGGTGATGATGTTGGGATGATTTAAAGCCGAGGCCGCCTGTGCTTCTTGAATGAAACGGCGGCGGCGGTCCGCATCGCCCGACTTGGCGGCGGTCAGGAACTTAATAGCCACGAACCGGTTTAGCCGCGAGTCCTGAGCTTTATATATCTCGCCCATCCCGCCCGAGCCGATTTTTTCGATTAACCGATAGTGGAGGACTGTTCGCCCGAGCATAAGTCAACGGCAACAAACGACCCTCTAATTGTATTGCGTCCGAGCCGTACTTTTAGAGTACCGATGGTCACCGCGTTGGAGCAAGGGCATTGACATCGCTTTGGGGAGTTCCTACAGTTTCGAGCTAAATTGTTTTATCCGAAAGGCACAGCGTCCGGCCGCGGACGCGCGGATAGTTAAGTGTTGGCGGCCTCAAACGTGGCGCCGGGCGCACGTTTCAGTCGGTGAATCGACGAATCCGTTCATCTGTTTTCATCGGCGGCCAAACGCGGATCTCGGACACCACACTGTCGATCTTCACCTCGGAGTCGATCCCGGCAAGTGACTGCGCGGCTCTTCGCGATTCCAAATCGCGATTCATCGCGTATCGTGAATATCGTGAAAATGCCTCCATTTCGATAAAATCCGTTCCCGTCGAGCTGCGGTACTTGTCTCAACATTTGCACACGAACCATGGTGGCCCATCCATGAGACCGAGTTCCGGTTTCGTCGATGAGAGGCCGGTCGCGGGGACAGTGTGCGCGCGAATCCATCGCCGGGAAAGGTAACGGGCCAAAAATGAATCAGCATGAAAGGCGAATCTGGAGCGCCGCGAAGAATCGGCGGGAACTGATATCCGCGGGGCTCTCGTCGCGGCGAGATCTCGCAAAACTGGGCCTACTCACGGCGGCGGGCTTCCTGGTGCCAAAGGACGGTCTGAGTGCCCGGAGTCCCAAAGACCATGGCACCGGCGGGGGCCAACCAGTCAGCGCACCTACACGATCGTTCATCGAACCCCTGCCGATCATGCCGGTCAAACAGCCCGTGGCGTCTCTCAATCCCGCTCCCACCGTAAACCCGAATACGGGTGCGGGCGAGGGCCGAACGCGCGCGCATCAGGCGCTCACATTGTTCCCTCCGAGAAAGCTCTATCAAGTTACCCAGCAGCCGGCGCAAATCAGCTTGTCGCCGGATCTCCCGCTGCAAAGCATGTGGAGCTTCGATGGCATGGTTCCGGGGCCCACCTATGTCGCCCGCTACGGAGAGCCGATTCTGGTGCGGAACGTTAATAATCTGCCAAACAATAATGGCGGCTTCGGAAACAACTCAGTTACCACGCACCTCCACAACAACCATACGCCTTCGGAAAGCGACGGCTTCCCCTGCGACTTCTTCCAGAGCGGCCAGTTCTACGATCAACACTACCCGTGTGCCTTGGCCGGCTTCACCGATCCGCAATTCCAGGCCACGCAAGGCGATCCGCGCGAGGCGCTGAGCACCCTGTGGTATCACGACCACCGCGTCGACTTTACCTCCCAGAACGTGTACAAGGGCCTGGCGGGATTTTTCCTGCTCTTCAACAACCAGGACACCGGCGACGAGACCACGGGCTTCCGTCTGCCGAGCGGCCAATTCGATGTGCCGTTGGTGTTCAACGACAAGCTGTTCGACCAGAATGGACAACTCTTCTTCGACCTCTTCAATACGGACGGAATCCTGGGAGACAAATTCCTGGTGAACGGGAAAATCCAACCGTTCTTTCAGGTCCATCCGCGCCGCTACCGCTTCCGGCTGCTGAGTGGCGGTCCATCGCGCTGGTATCAGTTTTTCCTGACAGATCCAACGAACCTGAGCAAGACGATTCCTTTCTGGCAGATCTCCAACGACGGCAACCTGCTGCCTAAGCCGATTCAGGTGACCAGCACCGAGCTGGCCATCGCGGAGCGGATGGATGTCATCGTCGATTTTTCGCAGTTCACGCCCGGAACTTCGGTCTTTTTGGAAAACCGCCTGGAGCAGACCGACGGGCGTGGACCCACCGGCAATGTGCTCGCCGCGGGCCAGGGGACGTCTGTCCTTCGCTTCGACATTGTCTTGCCTCCGGTCGCGGACAACAGCAAGGATCCCGCCACCATCGCCAAGTTCTACGACTTGCCCCCGGTGACACCCAACCAAGCCAGGGTCACGCGAACGTTTCAGTTCGAGCGGGGCAACGGCATGTGGCAGATCAATGGGCAATTCATGGATTGCAATACGTCACGGTTCCAGGTGCAGCAGAACACGTCGGAAGTTTGGATACTGCAGAACAGTTCCGGCGGCTGGATGCACCCCATTCACATCCATTTCGAGGAGCACCAGATCGTCTCGCGCAACGGGCAGCCCCCGCAGCTATTCGAGAGGTCGCGCAAGGACGTGGTGGAGCTGCATCACAACGATCAGGTAATGCTGTTCTTCCGCTTCCGCGACTTCCTCGGCCGCCATCCAATGCATTGCCACAACCTGGTGCACGAGGATCACTCCATGATGTTGCGGTGGGACATCGCCCCCACCGGAGACACCAATCCCAACCCGTAACGTAGCGCGGCCTCTCAGGCTGCGGCCTCGAGACTCGTCTCGATGCTCGGCGAGAAAGAGCCTCGAGACAAGTCTCGAGGCCGCGGACACGATTGTCCGCGCCACTTGGTGCGGCTCGGAATCGGCGCTATCCGTGCCTCTCGACTTCTGTGTCGCGCGCCCGCAAGGAGCCAGGAACGATGAAGAGACGAAGCTTGTTGACTGTTTTAGGAATGTCCCCTTTCTCGGCCGGGATGATGGCCCGTGAAGTCCCGGATCCCCAGCGTGAAGCTATCCGGGCGCGCTACTTTCCCGATGTCGTCTTGCATACCCACGAGGGCAAGAAGGTTCGTCTTTATCGGGATCTGATCCAGGACAAGATCGTCATGATCAACTTCATGTACGCGCACTGCGATGGAGTATGTCCGGGCATTACCGCCAACCTGGTAAAAGTACAGCGGCTGCTCGGCGATCGCGTGGGGCGGGACATCTTCATGTACTCTCTGTCGTTGAAACCGGAGCAGGACACTCCGAAGGTGCTGAAGGAATACGCTCAAATGCATGGTGTGCGACGGGGCTGGACCTTCTTGACTGGACACCCCAAAGATGTCGAACTACTGCGTCGCAAACTAGGCGCTCGCAATCTCGATCCGGTTCTGGATGCCGATACCTCGCAGCACACCGGCATCATCCGCTATGGAAATGAGCCAATGCGATGGTGGGCGGCCTGTGCCGGCTTGTCGCGCCCAAGCTGGATTGTAGAGTCCGTCTCCTGGGTCGACTGGCCCCAAAACCGCGTGAAGCCTGGGTGAGCGGCCATCGCGATGACAGTGTCCTCCAAGAGTCGAAGGGTGGCTGCGGTTGCCGTGCTGCTGGGCGCCGCTTTGTGCGCGCAACCCCAGAAAGACGAGTTTCCCGTTGGCAGGGGACCCGAGGGCATCGCGTTCGATGGCGAGAACATCTGGGTGGCGGATCAATTCAGCGACACTCTGGAGCAGTTGAGGGCAAGCGATGGTGGCCGCATTGCAACCTACAAGGTGGGGACCCGGCCCAAGGGTTTGGCTTTCGACGGGAACAACATCTGGGTCTCCAACTTCGGAGATAACACGGTGATGAAGCTCGCTGCCGGCGATGGAGCGGTGCTCGGAACTTTTGCGGTCGGACAGGGTCCCGGCGGCATTTTATTCGATGGAGCCAACGTTTGGGTCGCGAATCGCTACAGCAATAGTGTGTCCCTCTTGAGGGCGAGCGATGGTCTCAATATCGGTACGTTTGCGGTTGGAATGCAGCCAGTTGGGTTGGCTATAGCCGGAGACGGCGACGGCCGTAGCGTATGGGTGACCAACCACCGGAGCAACAACGTCACCAGGCTGCGCGCAACAGATGGAGAGGTGTTGGGGACGTATAAGGCCGGCGAAGGCCCGCACGGAATCGCCTTCGATGGCGACACGATCTGGATAGCCAACTACTTCAGCGACGATCTCACGCGGCTGCGCGCGAGCGACGGCCAGCTCCTAGGCACATATCCGGTGGGCGACGGACCCGCTGGGCTGGCGTTCAAGGGCCCCCACCTTTGGGTGGTAAACAACGCCGGCGGAAACGTGATGCAGGTGCGGAGAGATGACGGCGCGGTGATCGGCACGTGGCAGGCGGGCCGCAGCCCCTTTGGGCTCGTCCACGATGGACGTCATCTGTGGCTAACCAATTCGGGTGCGGACACCGTTTCCCGCTACTCGCTTCCTTAGGAAATATTTGTGTTCCATGACGCTCACCATTCTTGTCTAACCAATCATCACGGACAGTGAAGAACTGAAGCCCACGCCCTTTGCGTGAAAGTTTTTCATGTCGTCCGCCGAGGGCTACGCTGCCATACACTACACGATTGGTGGAGTGGTCCGCGCAACCCTCAAGCCTGCCGGCTTCCCCACTAGTGGCCGGCAGGCTTCTTTCATCAAAGACCTGGACAACGAGGCCGAATATAATCCATCCAATGGGCGGCCTTACAGACGAGGAATTAATCGCGACGTCTCGGGCTCGGCCGAAATCCAGCGAAGCTTTCGATGCCTTGGATGAGCTGTTTCGCAGATACTTTTCGCGGGTGGCCCTGTGGTGCTTTCGGCTCACCGGGGATCGGGAAATCGCCGAGGACCTCTCTCAAGAAGTATTCGCCCGGGCATATGAAAATCTAGACTCGTTTCAGGGCAACTCAAGATTCTCAACCTGGCTTTATGCAGTGACGCGAAACCATTGCACCAATCGGATGAAGAGCCGCGCCGCGGCGCCGGTCCAATTCGGCGAGGGTGCCCTGGCTCATCTGGCCGACGTGCGGCAGCTCGATCCACAAACCATGCTCGAACAGGCCGAAGCAGTGCGCGCGGTGATCAACGATGCCCTGGATGAGACCGAACAAAAGGTGCTGGTGCTCCATTACGGCCACGAGTTCACTCTGGACACCATCACCCGGATGCTGGGACTGACAAATACGAGCGGCGCCAAAGCGTTCCTTGTCAGCGCCAGGCGGAAACTGACCGGCGTGATTCGCCAACATCGGGCGGTGGATTCGAGGAGGCGCCGGTAGGAAAGCGGCCGGGGAAAAGAAGATGGAAAATTCAATCGACGACCGCGAGATTCAAGTCATCAGGGCTGCCGTAGCAGCGACGCCGGCGTGCCTGCCGATCGAAAAGCTTTGCAGCCTGCTTCATGAACCGCGGGATAGCGATCCCCAACTGTTGGCGGCGGCCCATGTGGCGGCTTGCGTTCATTGCAGTATCGAACTCAGCTTGCTTAGGGAATTTGAATTCCCCCAGCCACAGGCCGGTGAAGAGGCCGCCGTGGATTGGATCGCCGCTCGTTTGTCGCGGGACGTATCCGCCCGGCGGTCCTGCCCGCAAATCATCGGAAGGGATCGCGACGCCGGCCGGCGAGCTTGGTGGCGTGCGATGTTCACGCCTCGATTTGCCAGTTCAACCGCGGTGGCATTCGCCACCGTATTGCTGCTGATCTCGGCGATCCTGTACGTGCGGCGTCCGATGGAGCCCCGGTTGGCGTCAAGTCCGGCGGCTGCCGAGGTGCAACGCTCGACGAGCATAGTTGCGCTGGGACCATTGGGTGAGCTGGCGCAGCGGCCAGCCACAATCCAATGGCGGGACGCCGCCGGCGCATCCTCTTATCGCATCCTGCTGATGGAGGTCGACCGTACGGCACTCTGGCGCGCCGATGCGTCCGGCTCGGAAATAGCAATCCCGGAGCGTGTTCGCTCCCGCATTGTTCCCGGCAAAACGCTGCTCTGGGAAGTCACGGCTCGAAGCGCGTCCGGTAGCGAGATCGGCTCCTCGGGACTACAGCGGTTCGTTCTAAAACTGAACAAATAATGAGGTGTTGGAATGGTGTCCAAGCTGGTGGGGTTTGTATTCGCAGTGACGCTCGTCTTGTGGGCTGACCATGGTAAGAAAGGTGGCGGAGCGGACCAACCGGGTTTTGAAGTAAAAGTACCCAATGAAACTCAGCCGCCGGGCGGCACGGTTCAGGTGAAGTTTATGCCGGACCCCACCAGCCTCGCGCCGATGGCCGGCGGAACCGGACGGGCGGCCTTTGACCTGGCATCGTTCAGCGGCATAGACGGAATCGAATTGTTTAGCGGCACGGGCGATGTTCTTGGCGCGGCTGTGATCCAGGGAACCCAGGTGCAGGTGCGTTTCTTGTCGCCGCTCGGCACTTTTGGAACCGACGCCAACTATCCCCTGATGACCATCGCGTTGCACGTCAATCCCAAAGCTTCCCTCGGCCAACAGTCCATCTTGACGCTCGATCCGTCCACGCAATTCATAAACGCTTCCAATCAGGCACTGCCTGTAAATGTGAAGCCGGGGACTTTCACCGCTGGGGGCACGGTCTCTATTTCGAATGTGATTCCCGGTGGAGGCGCGTGGCCGGCTGGAACTGTAGTGAGACTGCTCGGGACGGGATTCCAGGCAGCAACCTCCGTAACCGCGCCGGGCCTGAGCTTTTCGGCGGTAACCCTCCAAAGCCCCTCGGAAATCGACCTGACGTTGGCTCAAGGCGCTACGCTGGATGGCGAGCAGATCGTGGTCCGGAATCCCGACGGATCCGAAGACACGTACTTTTCCTACCTGCGCGGCGTGCCGGCGGCGAAAAGCGCAGTTCCTCTATTCGCGGCTACGTGGCCGCTTTTTTCAACGCTGACGCACACCGCCGCTGCGCTGGGTCCGCTGCAGGCCCTGGGGCCAGGCCAGCTTTACGGATTGGGGCTTCAGAACCCGCACGCCCATACCGCTCAGATTGTCTTGACCCTGGTTTCCTCCGGTGGAGCAAGCATAGCGAGTTCCGGCCTCAACCTGGCCTTTGGCGCGCGGGTGGCCGGCGCACTCTCGGAATTCTTCAACGGCTCGGTTCCCGCGCCGGGAACCACGGTGAGAGTTTCGTCCTCAGTACCCATACAGATTCTTGGTTTGTTAGGCGATACATCAGCAACTACCGTAACCCCGATAATTGTGGGGCAGGTTGGTAACAGTTGGTAACCTGCCATAAGAATGTCCGGTTCCTGCAAATTGTGCCACAGGCATTCGTGCCTGTGTGGATCTGAGACCGACTTTTTCACAGTCTTTTAGCCCGGCTCATCCGGCGAACCGCCGCGCCGAACACAATCAAGACGGCAGCGGCGGCCGCCAGCACGGACCACCAAGGCACAAACCGGCGAATAGGACCTCTGGCATCGCCATTCAAAATGAAGGCGGCCCAATATTTCGGGTCGGCGAATGAACTGTTGGAGTGGAGAAACTTCAACTTTGCCGCCCGCAGTGCCGACGCCTTAGACTCGCCTCTGGTCAGGCCATAGTAGAACTGTTTCATGAACTCGCCAGTGGAGTTATCGCCGACCTTCCACATGGTCGTGACGGTGGATCGGGCCCCAGCCGCTAGAAAGGCGCGGCTGAAACCGAACACTCCCTCTCCTCGAATGGACTTGCCTTGCTCGGTGTCACAAGCCGAAACGGTTACCAGATCCACGCCCGCGAGATCCAACCCATAGGCTTCTTTGGCAAACAAGTAATCGAACGAGTGAGCGCCTCGAGGCGGTGCGAAAAGGATTCTGGATCGATCCGGATCGTCGAAATCCGCGGCCGCGTGCGTACTGATGAGCAAGAGCGGCACTCCACGGCTGCGTCCATCCAAAAGATATTCTTTCCGGGCGTCCGCGCCAGTGTGAATATCCAGCCGTCCGCCAACTATGTCGCCTATGAAGCGGACTTCATCGGCGGACTTTGGCAAGCGAAGCCACTCAATGTCCGCCGGAAGGAGATTACCTGCCGGGTTGGTTGCATCGCCGGCCAAGCGGGGGTCGGCGAAGGCTACCAGGCGTCTCTGCCAGGGCCAGGCCCATCGCGCGCGCGATGCGGTCGCCGGATCGGGCAAGAGCGAGGCCGATGGCAGGTAAGAGACCGCATAGCGTTCCAGCAATAGCGTTGAGCTATCCCGCTGACCGGGGAGTATCAGCAGTTCCATTGGAAGAGAGTGTAAAGAACCATCCGGGATCACGATGAGATGATGCAGACCGGTTTGGTTGAGCCATGGCATCCCGGAAAATAAATAGGAGCCGATCTCTCGCGACAATTCCTTCCAAGGTTCGCCTCCCTGCGAGACAGCCAGGCGCAAGGCTTGCAATTTCCCGGTAAATTGCGGGGTCGCTACTTGGTGCAGGATGCCGGACTGGGACTGCGTGATCCACAGAACGGCCAGATCGCCGCTGCCCATCCAAAACTCGAGCAAGCAGGAATCCGCCGGGATCCGCGAGGAAATGGTATCCAGGTTTGCCGCAAGTCCGCGATCGTTCCCCCGTAGAAGATCCTGAAGGTTTCGGGCGCGGCTCTGCTCCATCAAACGGAACACTTCCTCGGTCGAAGGCTGGGGCGAATTCAAAAGTGCTTCAATCAGGGCGTCATAGACGTCGCGCTTGTCGGCCAAAAAGCCGGACCGGAGATTTGCTGTCCCAATCCCGGCTCGGACGGATTCAATGGCTGTCACCGCCCCCCGGTAAAACTGGAGTGCCCCGATTCGATTCCCAAGTTGCCCGGCAACTCGGCCGAGTCCGTACAAGGCCTTCCACTTCTGTTCGGCAATTCCCAGTCCCGCGGCTCCATCCAAGGCAATTTGAAAATCCTTTTGAGCCGCGTCCAACCGTGCCAGGCGGCGCTCGGTCTCCGCCAGATAGAGACGAGTCTCCACCATCAGCCGGCGGTTGGAACTGTTGTTCGCCAGTTCCAGCACGCCAGTGAAGCTGCGCAAAGCCTGCGGGAGATCGTTCAGATCGAAGGCCTGCAAGATGCCGATATTCAAGAGCACCTGGCCCTCCCCCTCGCGGTTCCCTGACCGTCCATAGAGGGTCTGCGCGTTGCGGTAGTAATCCAGCGCCTTCACCGGGTCGCCCAACCTTCTGTTGAGGACACCTAAACTCCAAAGCACTTGCGCTTGCTCGGACAGCCTTAGCTCCTGCGGCGACGCCTGCAACTGGGCGTACATTTCCAGCGCCAACTCGTTGTGTCCCAACTGCTGATAAAGGATGGCCAGATTCGTCAGAGTCATCTGCCGCGCCCGGGCGTATGTCTTTTCCTCCCGAGTCCCCAACAGATTCAGAGCTTCCTGGTATTTTCGAAAAGCGTCGGCGTATTTTCCCGACAGATGGTAGACGGTCCCGATGTCATTCAGCAAGATGACTTGATCTTTTATGTTACCCGCGGCCCGGTCGAGCGCCAATGCCTTTTGATAGCAATCCATGGCGGCGGAATAATTCCCGGCGTAGTATCGAGCCAGCCCGACATTGGTCCACGCGCTGGCCTCCGCTACTGCTTGGTGTAGCCGCCCCAGGATTTGTGCCGCCTCCGTGGCTTTTTCCGCGGCGGCGGGATATTGCCCTTCAGCCAGCTCGATCTCGCTCAAGCCTTTCAGCGCATCGGCTAGATCGCGATCCTGCCGGGCGGCTCGCAGTTCCGGCAGCAGACTCACGTACAGAGCGCGTGCCTGCTTCAGCGATCCGTTCTGCACCAGGGCCCAGGCTTGGTCCAACCTGTCGTGAATGGCGCCGGCCGCGCATGGACGCCCAGCCAGTGCGATCAGGATCAAGACCCGCATCGTGGCACAGGCATTCTTGCCTGTGTTGGTGTGTGATTTTTTCACAGCTTCCAGGTCAATCGATGGAAACGCTGCCGGTATCGCTGCGCACCTGAATGAGTTTGCCGCCGCCATTCACCTTCTGATGATAGCGGTGGTCAACCGCATCGGACCTTTCCATGTCGCCGCGGCCGATAGCGATCTCTCCGGAAGTTGTAGCGATATCCACCTCGAAGCCGGCTCCGGGCGGCAGCTCGACGCGAATATTTCCGGAGATCGAATTGAGCTGCCAGTCGTCCCAGGGGACGGCCTTGATGTGTAGCTCGCCCCTATCCGTCGAACCTTGAAATCCACCTCGCGCGCCGCCCACATCGATCCTGCCCATGCCCTTCTTCACGGTTGCCTTGGAAGGGCCGTCTTCCATCAACGTGATGCTGCCGGACCCCGTTTCGGCCTCCACCTGCGCCACGCGAGTACAGGAAATCTTCCCCTTGCCGGTCTCCGCCTTCACCAAGCCGGACCGAACGTAAGACGCTTCGATGTCACCAATGCCGGTAATAAGTGTTGCGGGGCCCGTGATCCCGAGAACGGTTTGGTTTCCAGCGCCCAGTATGACGGACCTGACCTCAGTGCGAAAAGGCACGTCGATCTTATAGGAGATCTTGAGTGCGGCATCGGGAGAAATATCGTGCGGATTATCTCGGATCGCGATGCGGTTGTTCGTTTGCTCAATGTTCAAGGTCGACTCGAAAAATTCCTTGGAGACGCTCTTTCCTCTGGCATCCAGGGCGAACGCATAGATCGAGACTTGTCCGTCGCGGTTGTAAGAAACGGTTACGTCGCCCTTGGAGACACGTATGTCCAAGGCGACGGCGTCTTTCAATTCAACCGGGAAAGTTCGCTGATACGATGGGGACTGGCCAGACGCCCCCGCATTGCATACCAGCCACAGCATCGCAATACTGAGGCTCCGGCCGGAACGCTTAAACATTCGCCTACTCCCAAACATGGTTGCGTCAGAAACTCCCCTGGGCTTTGCCGGCCCAGGGGACTAGTCCAGGTGCTATAGGGAGCGCAGGAAGTCCAAGATAGCCTGCTTGTCGGGTACGGACAACCCGCGGAACGAGGTAATCACCACCGTGGCCTCCGACTGCGGAAAGTCGTCCTCGTTGGCTGTCGCGGCGCTCTCCTCAGGTGTGGAGGCATGGGCAAGAATCGCCTGCAGCAGATCGCTGGTTCGGCCATCGTGCAGAAAGAAAATCCGCTGTCCGACGCCCCAAAGTGGCACGGTTCGAAATTCGTCCGGGCCGGCGGCGCCTTGGATAATGTTGTCTGCCAGCTTCGGACCCATGTGATGCACCATGATGTCGGAGAAGAGGTTGACCGGCCGATCCTGCAAAACCGGACTGTTGCCCGTCGGCCCGGTTTGCATTGTAGGCGTATGGCAAAGAGCACAGCCGATCGTCGAAAACACCATGCGGCCACGTTGAGCGCTCGCGCTTGGGTGTGGATCTGGCGCCGGACCATCGGTGAATCTCATCATGACCTGGAATTCCATCCAGTCAGCCAGTTCGTGTAGCGGGTTGTTAAACGCTTTGTTGTCGGCGTCGTTGGCGTCCGTGCGCGTAATGTCATTGGGTTCGGGCTTATCGTTCGCACATGCCGGATCCTCGTCCACCGCGTGCGGAAAAGCTTCATTGTTGACGCCCATCTCTACGTTGTAGGCCTCGCCGGCAAAGATCGTGATCGACTTATTCTGGGCTTTCCACCCGAACCGCGTGATGGTGCCGTCGTTGCCGCTGCGGTTGGGATGACCGGCAATCTGGAGCGCGGCGCGCTGGCCGGCCGTCGCATCATGGCGAGCCAGGATCTCCCGGTCCTGGATCGACTCGATCAGGCCCAGCCCAAGCATCTGCAAAGGAATGCGGAAGGACAGATTTCCCTTTTCGAACTGCGTGGCGAAGTCCGGTTGGACCGCGGCGCACCCCGTGTTGTGCGGATCGTTCGTGATTCCCGTCGTGACATAGAGCTGATGCACGCCGCCGTCGCGGGTGCCATCCGGGTTGAACTTGAATCGCACCTCGCGAATGGGGCCGAACTGCGTTATGAAGGACGGCACCACGTTCCTCTTGCCGAAGCGGTGCGGAACCAGATCGAATGCGGGGTTCTGCGCGATCTGTCCCTTCTTGGGAGAAATGAAACCGCCGGATCCAGCCAGCACCGGCTGTGCATGACAGACGAAACATTGGTCGGCATTGTGGCGGGTACCCAGGCCATTCGAGTTGCTGAAGTTCTGGGGAAAATCGGGGTCGATTTCGGTGCCGGCAGGCACGAACGGCGGTCCGACAGGATTCCCGTCACCCACGCCCGTTGGGGGCACGGAGCATGTGTCGCAGGTGGACTCAAGCTGCCCCGCACGTTTGACGCCCTCCAGAAAAAGCGCCATCTCGTTCCGATTGATGACAAAGTTCGGATGGTTCGGATTGGGGCTAATCAGAGGCGGATGCGGAATCGGAATCCCCCGCTGTTGCAGCCCCCCGCCGGTGTTTTGAATTCCCCCCCTCACTCCCGGATCCGTTTGACCGTTGACTGGCCAGGTCGCGAGGAAAGTAGCGAGAATCAACAGCGAAAGCACGGTCCTCGCCACCACTGCGACATCGTGGCCGCGACGGGACGAGATGATCCTGACAATGAAAGTTTGCACGAGTTTGCCCTTCTTTCCGTTTTCTCCAACCATGGGGGCGTCACGATGACAACGCGGCGCACTACTCCCAGTGCCTTGCCGCCCTTCCACCAGCGGAAGATCCTCCGCTTACTGCGCGCCTTCGAGGCTGAAGGCGCGTACCACCGGAGCTGCGCGAGTTATGTCAAGCCCTTCCGGTTCGGATGGGTCGAAGATATCATGCGGCTAGTTACTATCCAATAAATTGTGCATCACAATTTGGAAATTTGTTGCACAAATTTTACAAAAACTAACGTCAGAGCCCAATTTTCCGCTGAACGATGCGAAACGCACAATCAGATTCGAATAAGCTTCAACCAGCGCGGCAAACGAAATTCGTACGAACCCGAATCCTTCGAAAATAGGCTCCCGCAAACCCCTATTAACTCAATAACTTCCATGATTCGCCCTTGGTCTTAAACCCCGGAGGCCACGCCAATCGTAGGCGGGGCCTTTTTCATACCCCCCTTGTGGCGAAGCCGCCAGTAGCCATTCACATAACCGCGCTTCCGACAACATCGACGTTTCGCTGAAGAACCCCGTTGGTGAACAGTAGCGTAAGTTAGCGATTTGCTTCCGAGGCGGCCCTGCGAGGAACGCTCGATGCGTTGGCGTCATTAATGCTCAAGTTTCACGGCTGGTAGAAGTTGGGACGCATGTGGTTCATTGAGAAAATTGAGATCAGCGCGGATTTCTGCCTGGCTTGAGCGTCAACATTCCCCGGGGCCTCACTTGCATAATTGGGGCACGAGGCAGCGGAAAATCAACGCTCGCCGAGGCATTACGGTTCGCTGATCTGCGGCGCCTCCAATGCACCCAAGCATTGTGTTGATCTCATTCATGCGAACCTGGCGGGGGGGCCGCCTGTCGTTTCGCCGCCGTCAACAAACAATGCGCTCTCCGGGCAAGTTCAGATATACTCTAATCCCCGCAAGTTTTCTGCGGCGTAAAAACAATTGACGGTATGGCTAAGCGCATCAAGAGCAAGGGGCAACGGGTCAATTCAACAGGTGTCGACGCGTTGCCGCCGGGCGTGAACCGGTTCGGCACGCTCGAAGGGCACCAAGGCGAAGTCTATAGTGTGGCGTTCGATCCACAGGGCGGGACGCTCGCAAGTGGCAGTCGGGATAAAACGGTGAAGCTCTGGGAGGTGCGAAGCGGCAAGCTGATCCGCACACTCGAAGGGCACCAAGGCGGAGTCTATAGCGTGGAGTTAGATCCACAAGGCGGGACGCT
>CATPCJ010000332.1 GCA_955652915.1 uncultured Bryobacteraceae bacterium | reverse complement strand
GCCTTTTACATCCCGCGCCGCTTTAGGACGCAAGGATTCTTTTAGCTGTGCCCAATCGATCTTCAGCTTGGCCGGATCGACGCCGCGCTCCTGCAGTTCCTGGAGTTGCTGGGTCATCTGGGCTTCGACCTGCCGCTCGGTGTACGCCTCCGGCACGGCGAAATCGTGCGTGTCGACAAGCTTGCCGAGCAGTTCCGATTTGGCTTTCTGCTGGGCATGGTATTCACGCTCATGGAAGATCGACTTGCGGACGGATTCGCGCAAGTCGTCCAGGGTCGTGTAATCGCCCAGATCCTGAGCGAACTCGTCGTTCAAGTCCGGCAGTTCCTTGGTGCGGATCATTTTCAGCTTCATGAGGAAGCGGACGGTCTTGCCGGCCAGTTTCTCCTGGCCGTAATCTTCCGGATAGGTGACGTCGAATTCTCTCTCGTCTTCCGGAGAGATGCCGCGCAGGGCTTCGGAGAAAGCCGGCAAAGTCTCCGATTCGCCGACGTGCAGGACCATCTCCTCCTGGTGGATGGGTTCAACAACTCCTTTGACACTATCCAACGAAACAACAGCGAAGTCGCCATCGCCGGCTGGGCGTGGATCTACGTTCACAAACTGGGCCTTCTGCTCGCGGATCTCTTCCAGACGCTTGGCAACATCTTCGCCGGTCACTTCCGGATCGCCATAGTGCACCGTGACGCCGCGATACTCGCCGAGTTCGATGGTCGGAGCTACTTCAAATTCGGCTTTGAAGCGAAGCGGCTCACCCTCTTTGAAGTCCACCTCTTTGACGTTGGGCCTGCCGACTACTTGCAGTTCCTCTTCCTCCACCCGTTTCTGAAAATATTTTGGAAGGAGGTTTTCGAGCACGTCCTCGCGCACTTCTTTGGCAAACTTCGAGCGAATCAGACTGGCCGGAGCTTTCCCGGGACGAAACCCCGGGAGCCGCACCTTCTGTTGGATTTTCGCGACAACCCGATTGGTCTCGCTGGTAATCTCATCCACCGGGACGGTGATTTCGACTTCGTGCTTGCAACCTTCTAGAAGCGTAGTAGCCACGGTAACTAGGTCCTCTTGCACTCTTTGCGGGGCGGACAATCCTGCCCGCAGCCGGCTTTTAGCCGGTCGGTAAATCCTGTGGGGCGGACCCCGTCCGCACGGGTCCCCCTGGACCCGCTATTCATTCGAAGAATCCAGTCGCTGCCGGCCCGGAAAGGCTGGCCAGGGGGCCGGCCGCGGAACAGGGGGTCCGCCCCACAATTGGTGCTAAGCACTCTAAGTCCCTTCGGACCAGCTCGCAAGATAATGTTCCTGTTCCGGGGTCAGCCGATCGATTTTGACGGCCATCGATTCCAGTTTCATGCGGGCCACTTGTTTGTCGAGCTCTTCGGGAACCGAATAGACACGTTTCTCGAGAGTCGCGTGGTTCTTCACCATGTATTCGGCGCACAATGCCTGGTTGGCGAAGCTCATGTCCATCACTGAAGCGGGATGGCCTTCGGCGGCGGCCAGATTGATAAGACGGCCTTCGCCGAGCACGTAGATTTTGCGCCCGTCGCGCATGGCGAACTCTTCGACGAACTCGCGGATGGGACGGCGGCTCGAGGACATTTTGCCGAGGGCCTCCAGGTCGATTTCGACATTAAAGTGGCCGGAGTTGCAAACGATCGCGCCGTTCTTGAATTTCTCGAAATGGTCGCGCGCGATCACGCTCTTGTTGCCCGTGAGCGTAATGAACAAATCGCCGATGACGGCCGCTTCGCCCATCGACATCACGCGGAAGCCATCCATGATGGCTTCGATCGCTTTGGTGGGATCGATCTCGGTGACGATGACGTTGGCGCCCATGCCGCGCGCGCGCATCGCCACGCCGCGTCCGCACCACCCATAACCGGCGACCACCACCGTCAGGCCGGCCAACAGAATATTGGTTGCGCGAATTACGCCGTCCAGCGTGCTCTGTCCGGTTCCGTAGCGGTTATCGAAAAGATGCTTGGTGAGCGCGTCGTTCACGGCCACGATGGGGTAGCGAAGAATTTTGTCCTTGGCCATGGCCCGCAGCCGAATGACGCCCGTGGTGGTTTCTTCAGTGCCGCCAATGATGTGCTCGAGAAGCTCTTTACGCTTGGTGTGCAGAATGGTGACCAGGTCCGCGCCGTCATCCATGGTGATCTGCGGTTTATGATCCAGCGCCGACATGATGTGGGAGTAATAAACGTCGTTGTTTTCTCCCTTGATGGAGTAGACCGGAATGTTGTAATCGCGCACCAGGCTGGCGGCCACGTCATCCTGCGTCGAAAGCGGATTCGACGCGCACAAAACGATGTTGGCGCCGCCGTCGCGGAGCGCGATCATCAGATTGGCGGTTTCGGTGGTGACGTGCAGGCAAGCGGCCACGCGAATATTGGCGAGCGGCTGCGACTTGATGAATGTTTTCCGGATGGTCTGCAGCACCGGCATCGATTGGAATGCCCATTCAATGCGGCGCTTTCCGCTATCGGCGAGCGAAAGATCCTTGACATCGCAAGCTACGGTTGCGGTGGTTGCGTTCGTTGGCATAAGTCCTTTGATTTTAAATTTAGTTAGTGTGCGACGGCTGCGCTTCGGCAACCTTCCCGGAGAGCCTCGGCCTTATCGGTGGCCTCCCAGGTGAAACTGGCCTCAGTGCGTCCGAAGTGTCCGAACGCCGCTGTTTTGCGATAAATTGGCCGGCGCAGTTTCAGGTGCTCGATCATTCCCTTGGGGGTGAGCGGGAATTGTTCGCGAACCAGTTCGACCAGACGTTCTTCCTCCACCACTCCCGTTCCGAAGGTATGAACCATCACCGAAACCGGCTCGGCGACACCTATGGCGTAAGCGAGCTGCACTTCGCAGCGCGTCGCCAGGCCGGCGGCGACGAGATTCTTCGCGACATAGCGGGCCATGTAGCAGGCCGAGCGATCGACCTTCGTCGGATCCTTTCCCGAAAACGCCCCGCCGCCATGTCGGCCCATGCCGCCGTAAGTGTCGACGATGATCTTGCGGCCGGTGAGTCCGGTATCGCCGTGCGGGCCGCCGATTACGAATCGGCCGGTTGGGTTGATGTGGTACTTGGTGGCGGAATCCACCATATTGGAGGGAATTACAGGATCGATGATGTGCTTCTTCACCTGAGCGCGAAGCTCTTCGGTGGAAATATCGTCGTCGTGCTGCGTGGAGACGACCACGGCATCGATGCGTTTCGGCTTGCCGTTGGCGTATTCGACGCTGACTTGGCTTTTCCCATCGGGCCGCAGGAAATTGAGACCTTTCGCGCGGCGAACTTCACTCAATTGCCGAACCAACTTATGCGCCACCATGATGGGCAGCGGCATAAGCTCCGGAGTTTCATCGCAGGCGAATCCGAACATGAGTCCCTGGTCGCCCGCGCCGCCGGTATCGACGCCCATCGCGATATCGGGCGATTGGCTTTGAATCGAATTCAGGATGCCGCAGGTCTTGCTGTCGAAGCCCATGGCGGCGTCGGAATAGCCGATATCGTGAATCACGCTGCGCACCAGGCGCGGGACATCGACGTAGGTATTGGTGGTGATTTCACCGGAGACGACGCAAATGCCGGTGGTGATCAGAACTTCGCAGGCTACACGGCCGGTGGGGTCATCCTTTAGAACAGCGTCCAGGACCGAATCCGAGATCTGGTCCGCCATCTTATCGGGATGTCCTTCTGTTACCGATTCCGACGTAAAAATATGCCGCATCTTCTCCTGCACTGATTCGCCTCCCGAAGTTGTTCTGGCTAACGGAAATTTTGATTTTCCAAGCGGGGAACTAAAGGACAGTGTAACAAAACCTGCGTCGGTTCTCAAAAGCCGAGAGTGCTGGTTCTTCAGTCCCGATGGGCTGAGGCCAGATCGAAGGCGGGTACGCAGACCGCGATATATTCAGCGCCTTCGGAACCCGGAGTGCTGTAGCGCACCCACTCGCCACGCTTCGCGACCACAGCTTGACCGGCATGCACTTCCAGAACGCCCTGGTGCGATTCCACTCGCAGCGACCCACGCAGTACAACGGTGAATTCGTCGAATTCCGGCTGTTGGCCAGGTTCGGTCCAGCCCGATGGACTCCGCATGTGGGCGATGCTCACCGCCGCGTCTTTCGAATTTACCCGGCCGATGTACTCATCCAGCAATTTGCCGCCGGGTACCGGGATTCGCGTGGGATTAGCAATCAAAGTAGCCATACTGATTTAGTCTGCTCCCCTAGCATGTTTTTGTACTACTAGAGCCTGATTCTGGGTTGTGCGGCGGCAATCCTGCCCACAGCATGCTTTCAGCCCCACTTTGTAATTTTGTTCAACCTGGCACCTAGTAATTGTGGGGCAGGTTGGTAACCTGCGGCCGATTGGCAATCGGCCCTTAAATAATTCCGGATCCAATACCAGGCGGATTACCAATCCGCCGCAGGATGCCATCCTGCCCCACATAAGAATGTCCATCAGCCGGCCAGCCTGAATAGGCTGCACCACAAGGTTGTGATCAATTAGCCTTGACAGCACGCTAGTGATCGCGTTCCGTTACCAGATCCGTGAGAGCAGTCAATGCCCGCTGGTAAGGCGACTCCGGGAACTCGGTAACGATAGATCGCGCCTTGTCGGTGAAGGCTTGCGCACGTTCGCGGACGCGCTCGAATCCGCGGTGGCGTTCGATCATGCCGAGTATTTTTGAGAACCGCACACGCTCGTAGTTGGCATCCTTCAGGACCGTTTCCACCATGCCGCGCTCTTCCGCGGTGGCGTCTTCGAGCGCATAAATCACGGGAAGCGTGACTTTGCCCTCGCGCAGATCGCTGCCAACGGGCTTGCCCAGCACCTTTTCATGCGACGTGAAATCAAGCACGTCGTCCACTAGCTGAAATGCGATGCCGAGGTTCCAGGAAAACTCACCCATGCGCGCTTCGGTGGCTTCATCGGCGCCGCCGGTTAGCGCGCCCAGCTTGGCGCAGGCGGAGAACAGGCTGGCGGTTTTGCGGTCCACCAGCTCCATATAATCGGCTTCTGAAATATTGATCTTGCCGATCAATTCCAACTGCAGCAGCTCGCCCTCCACCATCATCTGCGTGAGGGCGATCAACAGATCGAGCACGTGAAAATTCCGCTCGCGCAACGCAATGTGGAAGGCCTGCATGTACAGCCAGTCGCCCGCCAGCACGCACGTATGGTTGCCCCAGATGGTATTGGAAGAGGGCCGGCCGCGCCTGGTTTTGGCGGTATCGATCACGTCGTCGTGCACCAGCGTTGCAGTATGGATCATCTCCACCACGGCAGCCAGGCGAATAGAACTGTCCGTGACGCCGCCCACCAATTTCGACGCCAGGAGCACCAGGATCGGCCGCAGCCGCTTACCGCCGCCGGACTGCAGGTGCCGGGCAATGGTGGTAGCCACGTCCACGCTGGCCACCGACTCGAGATTGATCTCGCGCTCCACGCGCTCCAGATCGCTCTTGACCAGTTCCAGGATTTCCAGCGCGGTGAGAGTTTGCCCGAGCTTGCTGAGTGCCATGGATTTTCCAGTTTAGCAGGTGTGCAAAACGCTACAGGCCATGACCGAACGGGAACAGAGTTTGGTAGCCCGGATTACCTCGCGCGAAGCTGCTGGAATCGCCGCGAGGCCAGGTGAAAGAGAGACGCCCGACGGGTTTATGGCCGCCGAACAGCACGTCCGCTACTCCCGCGCCTTCGGTTCCAGGCAGCCAAGCCGCGACGACGGCGTCAGCCTTTCCGAGGATTGCGTCGATCAGCAGCGGCCTGCCGGAGACAAGAACGGCAATCACCGGAATGCCTGAACTCTTCAGGCGATTGACCACGGCAACGTCTTCGGCGGCGAGAGTAAGATCGGTCCGGTCGCCTTGAAATTCCGCGTAGGGCCGCTCGCCGATAATCGCGATGCCGATTTTTGCGTCCGCCGCGCCGCCTCCATCTTCGGAGTAGGTAATCCGGGCGCTGGACCCCGCGGCGGCGCGGATCGCCGAAAGGATCGTGGTCCCTTGAATTACGTTCCCGCTCTTGCCTTGCCAGGTTATCGTCCAGCCGCCGCACTGATTTCCGATGTTATCCGCGTTCTTCCCAGCCACGTGCAGATGTACGGTTTTTGCGAGGGGCAGCACATGGTTGTCGTTTTTCAAGACCACGATCGATTGCCGGACACATTCGCGCGCGACGGCCCGATGCTCCGCCGAGCCGAACGATTTGTGCAGGCGCCGGTCGGCGAGCGGCGATCGCGTGCGATCCATCAACCCCATCGCGACCTTCACCCGCAAGATGCGCAGCACCGCATCGTCAATGCGCGCTACCGGCACCTGGCCTTCATTCACCGCATCCTTGAGCGTGTTGAAAAACTCCCGATACTTTTCCGGGACCATCACCATGTCCATACCGGCATTGATGGATTGCGCGATCTGTTCCTTCCTGCTGCCCGGCAACTGGTCCAGTGCATTGTAATCGGAGATCAGGAAGCCTTCGAAGCCTAATTCCTTCTTCAGGATTTCGGTCAGGAGACGCGCGTTTCCCGAGCACTTCGCGCCATTCCAACTGCTATAGGAGGGCATGATGGATCCGACGCCGGCCTGGATGGCGGGAAGATAACCGGCCAGATGGATCTTGCGCAGGGTGGCCTCATCCACTCGTGTATCGCCCTGGTCGAGTGGATAGCGTTCACCCCGCGACTTTGGCATACCGGTACCGAAGGAAGTTCCGCCATCTCCGGCGAAGTGTTTGGCGCACGCCAGCACGGACAATGGACGATCCAATGCGCTGCCTTGAAATCCGCGCACCGCCGCCGAACCCAACGATTTCACCACGTCGGGCGATTCGCTGAAGCCTTCGTACGTTCTGCCCCAACGGATGTCCTGAGGAACCGTGAGGCAGGGCGCGAAGGCCCAATTGATTCCGGTGGCGCGCACTTCTTCCGCGGTAATGCGCGCGGCGCGCTCCACCAGCTCCGCATTGCGCGTACAGCCCAGCCCGATATTGTGCGGGAAGACGACGGAGCCGAGCACATTGTTGTGACCGTGCACGGCGTCAATGCCGTACAGCAGTGGAATGCGCAGGCGGGTTTTCAAGGCACGCGACTGGTAGTTGTCGTAGAGATCGGTCCAGGATCCGAGATCGTTTCCGGATTTCGGATCCGAATCGCCGCCACTCAACAGCGAGCCCAGATGATAGTTTTCGATATCGTCCAGGCTCTTCAAGAACATTTGATCCGCCTGCGTCATCTGGCCGATCTTTTCGTCGAGGCTCATTTCGGCGAGAAGTTTTTGGGCTTGAGAATTTTTGTCCTGTGCGGACAACAGCGCGAGAGAACCAAGAGATCCGGCGAGAAAATGACGGCGGGAAGAGTACATACCATATTGTAGGGGGACTTGCTGGTCCGCAGGCCGGCCCCCTGGCCGGCCTCTCTGTTTCAACGGCAACTGGATTTCTCAAATGAACAGCGGGTCCAGGGGGACCCGTGCGGACCAGGGGGTCCGCCCTACGGGGTTATTCTTCGGGCCGTACGCGCCGCATTACTGACCCGGGCTCGCCGCGGTCTTCGCGCACCTGGTAGTCGGCCGGCACTTGGAACAGTGCAGGATCCGGCTCCACACGGCTTACATTCGTCAATTTATAGACCGAATCGCCACTACGAGGATCGCTGGTCCGGCTCAGGACCACTACTTGCAGATCCGGCGAAAACCAGGTTTCGGTTACGATCTCCAGTGGACGGTCGTTGCCGATCTCGCCGGCGGGAATCGTTCGAGTCACCCGCTTGCCCTGCACGGTGACCCCTTCCATTACTTGCGAGCCGAGGTCTTCGGCCTTGGTGTTCGGCTCCGGCTCTCGCCTCCGCGCCTTTATTTTCGTCATCATTTCCGCCGTCATCTTCTCAGCCATCTTCTCAGAGGCCGCCCTCTCGGCGGCCGCCTTGTCCACGTTTTCCTTATAGACAAAGTTTGTGTAGCCAGTCGTGGCGTGCGTCACGCGGGCCGCGTGGCTGTGCGGTTCCAATGAATAAGTGGCGCCGGCCACCGGATCGTGAATCATGACCGACTTCACCGCTTCACCGGAATTAGCCATTTGTCCAATACCGGAGATGGTCTGCTCTCTCCTGGTTCGGCCTTCACTGTCGCGGGCAATGGATCCGCCCGTGGTGCGGTGGATACGATTTCCGTCCGCGAGCGTTTGGGTGAATTCCGTCACGGACTGCGCGGAATAGGGCGAATTCTTTACGAACTTGTTTTCCATGCCCCCTTCGGTTCGGACGAACACAAAGTCCCCGCCTTGGAACGAGTATCCGATCGACGCTGGTTGCTGGTGTAATTCTTGTGCAAATGCGCCGGCGCTCAATAGCACTCCGAGCGCGAAACCAAAACGTAGTTTAGTCATCTTCTTCTCCTTTGATTGCGTTTCATTGTACAAATCGAACTCCGCGAGCCAGGCCATCCTGGCCCACCAAAACGTCCGCCTGAATCCGGTCCACCGAACTTTCTTCGCTTACCGGCAGACCCATCAGGCGCAGGGACGAAATCGGCAATTGAACTCGAACCACCATTGCGTTTTCAACTGGAGGCAATTCACTGGCGGACGGCAGCTCATAAAAGCTGAGGACCGCTTTTGCCGGCCGGACAGGCACGCGCCGAGCCGGCTGAGATTTTTGAGGAACAGATAGGGCCGGCGGCTCGACGGGCCGAGGCAATTCGGGCACACTGACCCGTGCGGCCACAGGCTCGGATTTAGCAGTCACTGGACGCATCCAGATCAGGACAGCCAATCCGGCGGCAATCGCCGCAACCGCCGAAATGCTCCACCAGACCCTGGCCTTGCGGGCGCGGGATCGCCGCCGAAGCTCCGCCACCAGAAATGCCTCTACATGCGGGGACGCCTGGCGCGGGCCGTCCGCGGCGAGGCCCCGCAGGGCGTTTAGCAACTCTTGTTCGTGCTCATTCATGCCGGACACCTCTCATCCGCTCGCATTTTCTCAATCAGCAGTGTGCGAGCCCGATGCAAGCGCGACCGTACGGTTCCAATTGCGCACCCCAGGACGTCGGCCGCCTGGGCGTATTCCAATTCGTTCAAATCGCACAGCACCACCACTTCGCGATAGGCGGCCGGCAGCGCCAGCACCGCTTTTCTAACGGACTCGATTCTTTCGTTCCGCGTCAAGTCGCTCAAAGCGTCGCGATCGCCGGAGGCCTGTTCGCGGTGCTCGCTTGCCGGATCGTCCAGCACGGTAACGTAGGGCCGTTCCCGGTCGAGCCAGCGCAATACGAAGTTCCGCGCGATGCCGTACAAGTAAGCACGCACCGATCCACGCTTCAAATCATACGGCTGTGCGGCGCGTATCACCACCATGAAGACGTCCTGTGTAACTTCGTCGGCGACTTCGGTCTTCCCGCACATCTGCAGCGCGAAACGGTAAACGGCTCCCTGATGCCTTCGATAGAACGCCAGGAACGCTGCTTCGTCGCCGCCGGGAATTCGTCGAAGCAGATCGTCATCGCCCGGCATCTCGACATCGCTCAACATCGGTTGATAGAGATTCATGGCCGCCGCCGAAAAAGTTCCATTATCTCTTTGACGTTGATCGCAGCGTAACGATTGTGGCGCCCCACCCGCCGGCTTCAAGCGGCGCATCGCTGAAGCTCTCGACGAAGGGCGTCCCGGCTAAAATGGACCGGACCAATTCGCGCTGCACTCCGATTCCCCGGCCGTGAATAATGCGCAGGACCGTGAAACCCCGCGCCCGCGCTTCCAGCAGATACTCTTCGACGATCGGCTTCACGTCGCGGGGCGGGACGGTGTGAAGATCAAAGACATCCGTGATGGGAATTCGG
>CATPCJ010000331.1 GCA_955652915.1 uncultured Bryobacteraceae bacterium | reverse complement strand
TGGAACGGCTGGGGCGGTTAGGAGTAACGGTCGACTTACCAGATCAGGTAAGGGTGGCGGTCCCAGCCGAGCCTGTTCAACCTAAACCGAACATTTCACCGGACAAAGCAGCAGAAGTTTTCTAACGACTCGCCACGGCGCGCCACTTCGTCTGCCAGCCGCCGAGCATTTGGGGCCGCCTCACCACTCCGCACTTCGAGATGTATACGACGAACAGCAAAAAGCAAGGAACCCTGTTAACCGAAGGGTAGAAGGTTCGAGTCCTACCGTCACTTAAACAACGGGCTTCCGCTACAGCCAAATCGACAGATTGCGGTACCGGTCCCGAGCTTCAATCGACCAAGGAATCAGGAAATTCCGTTGTTAGGATGTCGAGAACCTGCCGGTGGAGTTGGGGAACGTCGCCGGTAGCCGCATCCCAGAGGATCTGGCAATCCAGATCAAAATAGGCGTGCACGATCCTGTGCCGCACCGCAACGATTTGTCTCCACGGCACTTCAGGGTGGAGCGCTCTCAACTCAACAGACAACCGGTTGATCGCCTCGCCGATCACAGTCAGATGATGCAATACCGCTGCCGGAAAGACCTCGTCTTGGAGGAAGGTATCTTCCGAAGTGGCTGTAACAATCGCTTCAATCTTGCGGCAGGCGGAGAGGATGTCTTTCAAGAACGACGGTTCATGCCGCATAGATGACCCGGGCATCTTTGAGCACCTGCGGGCGCACCCAGGCTTTCAGTCCGCGCTTTGTAACCAGATCGACTCTGCGCCCGGCGAGCGACTCCAATTCCTCAACGAAGGACTCGAACTTGATCAAGCCGACGCGTACACCAGGCTCGAACTCCACCATGATGTCGATGTCGCTCTCGGGACGCATCTCGCCGCGGACTGCCGACCCAAACAGTGAAAGCTCTTTGACACCATAACGACGGCACAATTCGACCAGCGAAGAGCTGTCGAGCTGCGAGTCTCCAACCTGGAGTGTCTGGTTCATCGATCCCCACATTCATTATGCCCCAGAGAGCCCAACGCACGAGGCGC
Organism: uncultured Bryobacteraceae bacterium; assembly: GCA_955652915.1. Taxonomy (GTDB): domain Bacteria; phylum Acidobacteriota; class Terriglobia; order Bryobacterales; family Bryobacteraceae; genus Palsa-89. The sequence goes on along the minus strand of CATPCJ010000331.1, from coordinate 11,725 downwards.
ACCGGCCTTAGGTGTCCAGGGTGTGGTACAGCGCGCAAGGTGTGTCCGACGTCCGTCTTGCTTATTCGCCTGGATGCGGCGCGGTGGGCTCGATGTGCGGTTCGCGATTCATCGACTGCCGGAGTTGGGAGAGCTGCAGATAAATAGCTCGCCGGGCGCGGTTCAGGTTGCCGAGCGGCCGGTGATCCGCTATCGTGTGCCAGGGGTTGAACGACAGCTCTCGGGCTAATCGGTCCCGCTCCGTGGTGTCGAATGTCTGTCGCGGGATCGTGATCTTTGCCACGGGTAGGAAGGGCGAGAGGGATTCGGGCCACTCGATGGAAGCGTCTTCCACGGGCATGCGCTTGGGATCGGTTTGGACCTGAACCAGAAAATCCATCTCTACGTCCTGACTCGACAGGGTGGCTGCCATGGCCTGGCGGAGCCAGTTGTCGGGCGGGTTCCAGGGGATGCGCGTGCGGGCGTTCGAGCGCGGGCGCACCGAATATTTCATGGCCGTTCCCTCGCCCAGTAGAGACGGCACGCAGCTCCAATAGGATACTTCGAGAGGACTGGTGTTCATGCGCGAATATAAACCCTGCATCGCCATATCCAGGTAGTGCGAGTCGAACGGGTTAATAAAGTAGAACACGGGTGTCCGCGCCCCGATGGCTCTCTGGAGTTTTACGTTCTCCACTACATTGGGCGTGGTGAATGTGGGACAACTGATTCCGCTTAAGTCCTGTGTCTGGGTTTCGTCGGGCATCAGCTTCTCTCCGGGCACGCCCAGGAGCTTGATACCGATACTGAGGATTCCCGCGTCTTTTACATCCGGCGGGGACAGCGGTCCCGGGCCGCCGAAACGAATCCAGGCAGGGAAGCGCCGCGCGGAGGCGAAGATGCCCTTGCGAAGGCTGGTTGGAATATCGGGCAACACTTCGAATTCAGCGGAGACCACGCCATATGTCTTGGTGTTTCCCGCACGCTCGGCGATTCGATCGGCGTATTCGCGTTTGAGGAAATCACCCATTAACTGGATGATCGTTTGCGTGTAGCCGTCTTCCCCGGCGATCGGGATCTCCTGACACAAACGAGTTTCAGGATTGCGGTGAGTCAGGCGGAGCAGAAGCTGCACGAAGTTCGTGAGGGGCCGCTGGAAGAGGCGGTTGAAAGGGTCGCGAAAATACGGATCGACGCGGTGCTCAAGGGTAGCCAAGCCGGTAATCGCGTCATTGATCCAGGGACCTAGCGCGGCGGACATAATGAGCCATAGTATCGCAAATGTATAACCCGGCAGATCCCCGGGGCGTATATAATCATTTGACATGACGCCCCAGTCGAGTTTCATGGTGGTGGCTCCCATCGAGCCAAGTAAGCTGGGGGCGCTCCGGAACTTGCTCCTCAGCATGAATTCGAGACCGGGAGAAGCAGATCCGCACAATACCCTTGTTCCGTTCGGAGAATTCGAGACGCTGCATTTCGCGCGATTTGTAATTCTGGACGACCAGACCACCGCCGATTACGAAGCGTACGGTCTCCCTAAACCGTTCTACCCGCTTTCGCTGGCGTTCATGGGCGATTTCGACGGCGACTATGACGCCTTCGTACAGGCACTTTGCCAGCATGCGGGCGCCGGGTTGCGGCGGATATTCTCGCATTGCGCGGGCTACGATCCGAATGCGGACCTGGCAAGGTGGCTGCGCGAGCGGGAGCACCGGCCTTCCACCTACTTCTTCGACTGGCGTGGTCGAACCGTGCGCCAGTTGCTCGAGGAAAAAGAACTCCACCTGGCGCTGGCGAGTTATCTGCGGCAGAATCCGGAGCTGGCCACGCGCCCCGCCCTGGAGGTTCGCGATCGACTGCGGCAGTTCGTGGATAAGGAGCTGGCGGAGGGGCGTATCCGGTTGACGCCTGAAAGCACTACGCCGCTCGCGTGGAGGGTGCGCAATACGATGCACTTGATTCTGGTGCCGCTGGCCTTGCTGCTGGCAACGCCCTTGCTGCTGATCTATGCCCCTTTCTATTTTTTTCAACTACGGCGGCGCGAAAACAGCGATCCCGAGATCGTCCCCCGGCCGAATCAAGATCATGTGACGAAGCTCGCCGCACTCGAAGACCACAACGTTACGAATCAATTCAGCGCCATGGGCGGCTTAAAACCCGGATTGTTTCGCCGGTTGACGGGGGTCTTCGTGCTATGGATCATCAACTACTCAACCAGGCATGTCTTTGTGAGGGGCCGGCTGGCGCGAGTGCTTACAATCCACAGCGCGAGCTGGACTTTTATCGATGGCGGCAAACGCCTGTTCTTTGCCAGTAACTACGATGGCAACCTGGAGAGCTATATGGACGACTTTGTCAACAAGGTGGCATTCGGGCTGAATGTGACCTTTAGTAACGGCTTAGGATATCCGAAGACCAGATGGTTGATCCTGGATGGGGCGAAGAACGAGCAGGCGTTCAGGTATTACATCCGCCGCCATGAGCTCCCGACGCAAGTCTGGTACAACGCGCAGGCTGGTCTGACCAATGCCAATCTGGAGCGTAACGGGCGCATTCGCAAAGGGATCGATGCCCGGGCGATGACCGAGGAAGAGGCACGCGCGTTGGTCGCGCTCTTGTGAGATCGAATGTGCCGTCAGATGCCGTGGACGTAAGCGACGTTCAGGGACTGGTGCGTTTCGGCTTCGGTCACCTGACGGAAGCCTGTTACCTGTTGCTCCGCATCCGCGACGCTGCATCCGCCAGAGCCTGGCTCACCGCGGCGCTGCCCTTGGTGAGCACGGCGGTCAAACTGCCCCAAAAGCCTTCTACCGCCATGCAGGTGGCATTCACCGTTTCGGGATTGCGCGCTATTGGCGTTGGCGACGAGGTGGTGTCCGGATTCTCGGCGGAGTTTGTTTCGGGAATGGCCGGCGACCAGAGCCGCTCGCGGCGGCTTGGCGACATCGGTGCAAACGCGCCGGACGGATGGGAGTGGGGCGGTCCGGGGAGCGAGCCGGATGTGCTGGTGATCTTGCTCGCCGACGTGGGTATGTTGGAGGACTGGCGCCGCCAGGTGGAGAGCGGCTCCTTCCACGATGGCTTCGAGACCCTCGCCTGCCTGCCCACATCCAATCTCCATAACAACGAACCCTTTGGTTTCCGGGATGGGATCAGTCAGCCAGATATTGACTGGCCGCGGCAGCGCACCCCGGGGACCACCGAACTGACTTATACAAACATCGTCGCTCTCGGCGAGTTTCTGCTCGGCTATCCCAACGAATATGGGAAGTACACAGATCGTCCGTTGCTCGATCCCTTGGAGGAATACGCCGATTACCTGTTGTCCGCGGAGGATGATCCCAGCAGGAAGGATTTATGCCGCAACGGAACGTACCTGGTCATCCGGCAACTGGAGCAGGATGTGCGCGGGTTCTGGAGATTCGCGGACCAGGCGGCGAAGTCGGATCCAAAGGAACGGTTGCGGTTGGCCGAGGCAATGGTCGGCCGGGAAATTGGGGGCGATCCGCTCGCACCGCTGAACCCTTCCGCAATTCCCGGAGTAGACTATGTGCCGGGGGCGCCTTCCAACTGTTTTACCTATGACCAGGATCCCGAGGCGACACGCTGCCCTTTTGGCGCGCACCTTCGACGGGCGAACCCACGCAACGTCGATCTGCCCGGACGGCCCGCGTGGTTCTTGTCCCGCTGGCTGCGGATGCTCGGGTGGGGCATCAAGTCGTTCCGCGACGACGCGCTCGCCTCGACCAGGTTCCATCGCATACTCCGCCGGGGCCGCGAATATGGTCCGGGACTGGGCATCGAGGATGCCCTGCGGCAGGAACCCGCCAACGACCCCAAGCGTGGGCTTAACTTCGTGTGCCTGAATGCCAACATCTCCCGCGGGTTCGAGTTCGTGCAGGGCGCGTGGCTGATGAGCACGACGTTCAATGGCCTCAACGACGAGAACGATCCCGTGCTGGGGAACGCAGCGGCGGCGGGAGATTGCCCTTACACCGGCAACTTTTCCATTCCGCGGGTCGGCGCGCCGCCGCAGGTGCTTGCTGGAATGCAGCAGGTCGTGACGGTACGGGGCGGCGCCTACTTCTTTCTGCCCAGCCTGAGCGCTCTGCGCTATTTTTGCCGGCGCCCAACACAAACCAGGTGAACTGCAACGGAGATGGCGCTGACGGTATCCGGCTCGCCGGCCGGATCCGGGGTTGAAGAATCGCCGCGTGAACCGACAGCATCGCAGAATCATGAGGGCAGGTGAGACGATCGGCAACAATCAAACTGCGAGACGCTAACGATGCCGGTAAGCGAAGAGGAGAATGACGGCGCTATGCAACTGTACCAGGTGCATCTTCCGCCAGGGCGGCCAAGCCCGCCGCTTCCCTATCACCTTGCATTTACCGAAACCTTCCAGGTTATTCAAGGAGCACTGGATCCGTATCTGGGACGCGGGCGTCGACATGCCGTGTTGAATCCTCAAGAAAGCTTGACGGCTCAGATTGGACAGTTGCACACGTTTGCGAACGAAAGGGGGACGCGTAGTCAGAGCATTTCAACCGGCCTACGGGATCGCTAAACGATGGCGGAGCGGCAAGAGATGGATTGCCGAGGAATCCGATAGCCCGGCTGCTTTTCATCCGAATGAGCGAGGGCTTCCCGCCGGGCGTTCCGATTGCCGCGCGGAAGGCTGTCCTTGGCGCCGCGGCTTTCATCGCGAGGTTGACCGGTGTTGAGAAACGACTCGCGAAATACTTACGATGAGTACTTTTCCAATCTAAGTTATGTGTAAGAGACCTTGCCCAGAATGGCCGCATTCCGGGCGCCTGTCGCGGAGGGTAAATTTCCCGCCCGCCGCTGATGCGTTTGATACGCCAGCACCGCAAACAGAATGGCTTCCTTGGAATCCCCGTCGATTCCGAACTCGGCCGGCGTTGTTATGCGCGGCTTCAGCACCGTTGCCAGGCGTTCCATCATGTAGCTATTGTGCGCGCCTCCCCCTGACACGATCACTTCCTCTGTGGCCGGATATTTTCCGATCGCGAGGGCGATCGTTCGAACGGTCAACTCGGTGGCGGTTGCCACATCAATGCCGGTCCGGTGAACGAAGCCGGCGCCGAACTGTTCGCGTCCGCACGCTTTTGGCGGCTCGCGATGGTAATACGGATCCTCATTGAGAAGCTGTTCGAGCAATGCCCGATTCACCTGGCCCGCGCGTGCCCGCTCACCGTTCCGATCGAAGGGGGGCGCAAGCGCATCGATCACCATGTTTCCCGGTCCGGTATCGAACGCGATCACATCTTCCATGCCCGCGCCGGCCGGAATCACCGTAATATTCGCAATGCCTCCGATATTGAGCGCCACTCGCGCAATCGCCCGATGCCGGAACAATTGATAGTCGAGAAACGGTACCAGCGGTGCGCCTTTCCCGCCGGCTGCTATGTCGCTTGGCCGGAAGTCGGCGATGGTCTCGATGCCCGTTCGCTCGGCGATGATGGCCGCCTCGCCGATCTGCATCGTGCTTGCAATCTTGCGGCCCAGAAACTCCACCGGCTCGCCCTCGTGGAAAATCGTCTGACCGTGCGAGCCGATCAAGTCGATGCTCTCGAGCGGAACGCCGGCGCTCCGCACTGCTTCGGCAAATAATTCGCCGAGCAGGAAATTCAACCGGGCGATCGTCGCTGCATGCGCGGGCGCGTTCGAGACCGAAAGAATCGCCTCACGAACATCGGCAGGATAGGGAACGGTCGTGGTCGCGATCACTTTGATGCCTTCATCGACATCCACCACCGCCACATCGATGCCATCCACCGACGTGCCGCTGATCAATCCCGCTACTCTCACGAGCGCTTCAACTCCCGTTGCAGTTCATTCAGCAATTGCAGCGCTTCGATCGGCCGCAGCTCGTCAAGCTTCAAATTTCTTATGCGCTCGGCGATTTCGTAATTCACCGGCTCGAACATTTGGATCTGGATTCCAGTGGAAGCGCGCGGTGTCAGCTCCTCGGTGACCGCCTGCTCGGACTTCTCGTGCAGCGATAGAATTTCACGCGCCCGTTCGATCACCGATACCGGCAAACCCGCCAGCCGCGCCACTTCGATGCCATAACTTCGGTCCGCGCGCCCTGGGGCGACCTTTCGCAGAAAAGTCACCTGGTCGCCCGCTTCCTTGACGGAGACGTGCAAATTGCGGACGCCGGGCAACTGATCGGCCAACTCTGTCAACTCGTGATAGTGCGTGGCGAAGAGTGTGCGTGCGCGAATTCGCCGGTGGATGTGCTCGATCACCGCCCAGGCCAGCGAAAGACCGTCGTAGGTCGAGGTTCCACGTCCAATTTCATCCAGAACCACCAGACTCCGTGACGTCGCCGTGTTCAAAATCACGGCCGTCTCGGTCATCTCCACCATGAACGTCGAACGTCCGCGCGCCAGGTTGTCGGCCGCGCCAATACGAGTGAACACGCGATCGACGATCGACAACACTGCGGAGTCGGCGGGCACGAACGATCCGATCTGCGCCAGGATCGCGATGGCCGCGGCCTGCCGCAGGTAAGTGGACTTACCACCCATATTAGGACCGGTGATCACGGCGATGAACTGCGACTCGGTGTCGAAATATAGATCGTTGGGAATGAAACGCGCCGCGTCCTTTTCTGTGAGCTTTTCGATCACCGGATGCCGCCCGGCGACAATGCGAATTTCACCGGTATCTGAAAAAGTGGGGCGCGTGTAGCGATTCTCAGCCGACACCTGTGCCAGAGAACAAGTAACGTCCAGCTCCGCGATAGCAGCCGCGGTCTGGCGGATACGCGATGCGTGCTCGGCCGCAAAAAGGCGCAACTGCTGAAAGATCTCGCGTTCCAGCGCCAGCATCTTTTCTTCGGCGTCCAGGATCTTGCTCTCCAGTTCCTTCAATTCCGGCGTCGTGAAACGCTCGGCGTTCACCAGCGTCTGTTTCCGCTCGTAGTCGGACGGCGCGTGCTGAAGATTCGATTTCGAAATCTCGATATAGTAGCCGAAAACGTTATTGAAGCGAACTTTTAGCGACTGAATCCCGGTCCTGCCGCGCTCGCGCAGTTCGATTTGAGCGATATACTGCCGGCTGTTGCGGCTGATATCCCGCAGCTCATCCAGCTCCGCGTGAAACCCCGCGCGAATTGTTCCGCCATCGCTGAGATTCGGGGGCGGCTCATCCGCGATCGCGGCAATGATGCGGTCGCGCAGCTCCGGGATCTCATCCAGTGCGTTTGAAATCCGTTGCAGACGCGCCGACTGGAACCCCGCCGCCCGCTCCCTGAGCTTCGGCACGATTTCGAGCGAGCGCCCCAGCGCCATCAACTCCCGCGGACCCGCCGTTCCCAGAGTCAACTTCGCCAGCAGCCGCTCCAGGTCCAATATGCCGCCGAGCAGCTTGCGAATTTCCGAGCGCGCGATGGTCGCCTGCAAGGTTTCCTGGACGGCGTCGAGCCGCGCTTCAATTTCCTCCAGTTGTAAACAAGGCCGCAGCAAACGCTGGCGCAGTAATCGTCCGCCCATGCCGGTGCAGGTTTGATCCAAAACGTAAATCAACGTGGATTCTTTGCTCTCGCCGGCGAACAACGGTTCCAGCAGTTCCAGGTTTCGCACGGTGACCGAGTCCAGGATCATGGAGTCGCTGCGATCGTAATAGGACGGACGATCCAAATGATCCAGCGCCGATTTTTGCGTGTCCCGCAAATAGTGCAGGATCGCCCCGGCCGCCGACACCGCCAGCGGCCGCCCGTTCAAGCCGCAGCCATCCAGCGTCAGCAAATGGAAATGGTCGCGTAAGGACCGCTCGCCGTAGTCGACATTGAAAACCCAATCCTCCAGCGCCGTACGCAACCCGGTGAGACCGGTGACGGCTTCAGCGGCCAACACTTCGCGAACGTTCAGATTCTCGAGCGCGGCCTCCAGTTCCGCGGCTTCCATCTCAGTAGCCCGGAATTCGCCGGTCGAGATATCGACGTGCGCCAGTCCGGCACGGCTTCCATTGCGGCAAATCGCGGCCAGATAGTTATTCTCGTGCGAACGAAGCAACGACGATTCGGTTACCGTGCCCGGCGTAACCACGCGCGTTACTTCGCGCTTCACCAGCTTCTTGCCGGGGCCCGCCTCTTCCATCTGTTCGCAAATTGCCACCCGATAACCTTTTTGGATGAGCCGCGAAAGATAACCCTCGGCCGCGTGATAGGGGACGCCGCACATCGGAATGGCCTGGCCTTTTTCTTTGTTTCGCGATGTAAGCGTGATCTCGAGCTCGCGAGCCGCCGTAATGGCGTCGTCGTAAAACAATTCGTAGAAATCGCCCAGCCGGAACATCAGCAGCGCGTTGGGAGCCTGCTGCTTGATCGCGTGATACTGCCGCATCAGCGGCGTAGAGTGGGACGCGGCGATTGCCTGGTCCTCAGCTCCGGCATCAGGCATAGATGCCGCGCGTCTTCAGGGCGAAGGCCACGCGATCGATGGCCAACATATACGCCGCGAGCCGGTTGTGAACCTTATGCTTCTCCGCATAACCCACAACGTCCTTAAAGCTGTTCACCATGATTTCTTCCAGCCGCCCGTTTACCAACTGCTCATTCCAGAAGTAGCCTTGCCGGTCCTGCACCCATTCAAAATACGACACGGTAACGCCACCCGCGTTCGCGAGAATATCCGGCAGCACGAAAATGTTCTTGTCGGCCAGGATTGCGTCCGCCTCGGAAGTGGTTGGACCGTTCGCGCCTTCACAAATGATCCTGGCTCTTACGCGGTCCGCGTTCGCCGACGTGATTACGTTCTCCTTGGCGGCGGGAAGCAACACTTCACAATCCAGATAGAGCGCCTCGTGACGATCGATATCCTCGGCTTCCGAAAAACCGGTGATGGAGCCGGTCTCGTGAAAGTGTTTCATCAGCCCTTCGATGTCCAACCCATGCGCATTGAATACCGCGCCATCGTGTTCGATCACGCAGATAATCTTGAAGCCCGCGCGCGCCATCAGTTTCGCCGACATGCCGCCCACGTTACCGAAGCCTTGCACCACCACGCGTGTGTTGGATGGCTCCAAACCCAATTTCCGCAAGGCCTGCATGGTGACGATCATGCAGCCGCGCCCGGTTGCTTCCGGCCGGCCGCGCGATCCGCCCAGATCGAGCGGCTTGCCCGTCACCACCGCGGTAATGGTCTGGCGCTTGTGCATCGAATAGGTATCCATCATCCACGCCATGGTCTGCGCGTTGGTGTTCATGTCGGGCGCGGGCACATCCCGCTCCGGACCGATGATGTCCATGATCTCGGCCGTATAGCGGCGCGTGATGCGCTCCAGTTCGCCCTCGGACATGACAGACGGATCGCAGATCACCCCGCCTTTTCCGCCGCCAAACGGAAGATTCACCACCGCGCATTTCCAAGTCATCCAAGCCGCCAGCGCGCGCACTTCGTCCAGCGTCACGTCCGGCGCAAAGCGGACTCCGCCCTTCGATGGACCTCTGGCGATGGAATGCTGCACCCGGTAACCGGTAAAGACCTCCAAGCGTCCGTCATCCAATTGCACCGGTATATGGACGGTCAATTCCAACGCCGCCGTTCGCAAAACTTTGGCTAGTCCCTCATCCAACTCCAACCGCTCCACGGCTTCATCGAACCGCGCGGCCGCGGAGAGCCACGGGTTGATCTCGTTACCAACGGACGGAGTCGCTTCGAGAATCATTAGAATTGCCTCCGCCTACATTGTAGTTGGAACCGAGACCCTCACGGTCGTGGTTCCATGGCTGACCCGGCGTTACGCATCCAACACCCCGCACCGAATAAAATAGAAATAGTGACTTGATGCTTTCTCGCTTGCATTTTTTTCCGGGGCTATGTCTGCTCATCCTCGGCCTCGGGCTTCTTTTTCAAATTGTCCGCTGGAGAATCCGGCGCACCTCGTGGCGCCGCACCACTGTGGCCTCCGCCTGCGGTTGTGCCGTCTTGCTAACGCTTGGTTACCTGCTGGAATTCCATCGGGTGATCCGTTATTTTCCGGTTTGGTTATCGACCTGGCTTGAATGCGCCGCAATCGTCGAATCCGTGTGGCTGATTGGTCTGTATCTGGGCATGTTGGCGTGGCGGCGCGCACCCGAATTCCGTTCCCCTCGCCGGAAATTCCTCCGGACTGCCGGCGCCGCGCTGATCGCCGCGCCCATCGCGGCAACTGGATTTGGAATCTTGCTGCGTAACCGGATTCGTCTTTCGGAAATCAAAATCCCCATTCCGAATCTCCCCAAGGACCTGGATGGCCTGCGAATCGTGCAGGTGACGGATGTCCATCTCAGCCCTTTCCTGAGCGAATCGGAATTTGCGCGAGCCATCGATATGGCCAACGAAACACGGGCGCACGTGGCCTTGATGACCGGCGACCTCATCAGCCGGATGGGCGATCCGCTGGACGCTTGTCTAAAACAACTGGCGCGTCTTCGTGCCGGCGCCGGCGTGGTGGGCTGTCTCGGAAACCACGAGATATATACCCGCTCACAGGACTACGTTACGCTTCAGGCCGGCCGCGCCGGCATCAAGTTCCTTCGCTCCGAATCCAAAGCCTTTCGATTCGGCGGCGCCGTCATCAATTTCGCCGGCGTGGATTATCAGAAGTTTCAATCGCAGTATCTGGTAGGGGCCGAACGGCTGGTCCAACCCGGCGCGTTCAACGTTATGCTCTCTCACAATCCGGATGTCTTTCCCGTGGCCGCATCGCAAGGGTACGATTTGACCATCGCCGGCCACACCCATGGCGGGCAGGTGAATTTCGAAATACTCCATCAGAACGTGAACGTCGCGCGCTATTTTACGCCCTACGTGCGCGGCTTATATCGTGAAGGCAATTCGTCCATCTATGTGTCCAGCGGCCTCGGCACCATCGGCGTGCCGGTGCGGCTCGGCGCTCCACCCGAAATTTCCCTTCTTCAATTGTGCGCTACCTGATTCTCAGCGATATTCACGGCAACTGGGAGGCGCTCCAGTCGGTCCTTGCGCACGCCCGGGACGGTTACGAACGCATTGTCTGCTGCGGCGATCTGGTGGGTTACGGCGCCGATCCCGATGCCGTCACCGAATGGGTTCAGCACAATGTGGCATCCGTGGTGCGCGGCAATCACGACAAGGCGTGCGCGGGTCTCGAAGATTTGGAATGGTTCAATCCCGTCGCGCGAGCGTCGGCGCGGTGGACCATGTCGGTCATGAAATCTCAGAACATCGGCTATCTGCGCGAACTTCCCAAGGGCCCGGAGCGAATAGACAGCTTTCAGATTCTGCACGGCTCGCCGGTGGATGAAGACGAATACATTGTTACCGAGCGCGACGTGGCGCAGATCGCGCCATATCTGGATTCGTCCGTTTCTTTTTTCGGTCACACCCACTTACAGGGTGCGTTTCTGTGTCATCGGAACGGCGTGAAGCATCTGCCCCCTCCGCAAGACTCCGCTGCCGTCACCTACGAGTTGGAGAATGACCAAACGTATTTCATCAACGCTGGTTCGGTAGGGCAGCCGCGCGATGGAGATGCTCGAGCGGCCTACGCGGTCTACGAACCGTCCGCCCGACTGGTAACGCTTTTTCGCGCCGGATACGACATCGCCTCCGCGCAAAAAAAGATTCTTGCCGCGGGCTTACCCGATATACTCGCCGCCCGGCTCGAAGCGGGGGTCTGATGGATGTGCGACATAAGCGGGATCGGCGCTATCCACTTCTATGTCGCGCACGCGGGTCTGATCATTTGC
>CATPCJ010000330.1 GCA_955652915.1 uncultured Bryobacteraceae bacterium | reverse complement strand
GTTGTGCCGAAGCGCGGGTGGAGAAGCGTTCTTTCATAAAGGCGGCGCCGGCTGCCGCCAGTCGCCTGCGCAGCGCTTCGTCCTCGATCAAGGTTCGCAGAGCGACGCTTAGCCCCATCGCATCGCCCGCCGCGAACGTGAGCCCGGTTTCTCCGTTGCGTACCAGCTCCGGATTCCCGCCCACGCTGGAGGCGACGGCACAGCATCCGCAGGCCATGGCCTCCATCAACGAATTCGAAGAAGCCTCGGATAGCGACGGCAACACAAAAATGTCCATGGCCCGAAGCCACTCCGTCACCTGCCCGGTGGCGGAGACGAATACGCAGTCCTCGAAGATTCCCAGCGCGCGCGCTTCGGACTGTAGCTGCTCCAGCATCGGACCACTTCCCACAACGGCCAGCTTCATTCCAGCACGCCATTGGCGCACCCGGGCGAAGGCGTTCAAAAGCGTGCTCAGGCCCTTTTCGGGGCGTAAAACACATACCACGCCAATCACCAATGCATCGGAGGGAAGCTCCGCTGGCCGGGGAACGTCTAGCGGGTGAAATGTTTCGAGATCCACGCCGTTGTAACAGAGTTCAATCCGGCGCGCCGGGATATGCTCGTCGTTTTCCAGGTGCCCTTTCAGATATTCGCAGTTCACCACCACTGCTTCCACCATGTGATCGGTCATTCGCACAAACCTGCGGTAGCCGGGTGGGATCAAATCGCGGTGGGAGCGTTGGCTGGACACAACCACGGCCGGCGTGAAGAAACGAGCCAGCGGAACAGCGAAAGCAGTGGACGGATAGTCGAAGGTGTGGATGAGTCTGATCTTGTTGCGCCGGACATATTGAATGAACTTCCACGCGCCGGAAATCGCCCCCGCTGAAGCGAAGGACAGCACGGGAAAGTGAACCACCGGCACACCGGCCCGGGCCAGTTCCAGCGCCCGCATCCCCTCCGGCCGGAAGCAACCGACGTGCGGCTCAAATCGGGAACGGTCCAGCACCTTGGCCGTTTCCGTGATCTGTCGCTCGCTTCCTCCCATGTCCAGGGCGCGAGCCAACAGCAAGACCGGCCATGGCATCAGCGCGTGCTCGCCGATTCTGATTGGTGTTCAAATTTCATCCGCTGTTTCTATCATGGGTCAAATCTGCTCCGAGTGCTTGTTATTCGCCCCCATCCAGTCTGATAGGCTGAAAAACCGTTGACGACTGAAATAAACTGCGTTCCGGACCGTCTTCACCGATGAGAGAGCGATTTCACCGCCCTATGATTCTGCCCGAAACCGTGCTCCACGACTTGCGGTACGCAGTTCGCATGTTGTCTCGCAATGCCGGATCCACGGTTGTCATGGTCCTTGCCTTGGCGATTGGTATTGGGGTCAACACCGCCGTCTTCACCAGCTACAAGGCAATGGTTGCCCGGCCGCTGGATGCTCACGCTCCCGCCGAGATGGTCAACCTCGCGTTGGGTCATGATTCGGGCGCGGCCGATTACACTTTCAGTTATCCCGATTACGAAGCATACCGGGATTCACTCCACTCCTTCAGCGGCCTGATAGCTTTTCGGCCTGCGCGCGTCACGCTCTCGAACGCCGGTGGCATGATTAGCCAGCGAACCGCTGCGGCTGGATCCACCCTCCGGAAATTGGCACTGCTCGGTTCCGGGGTCGGTAATGCGGAGTTCGCCCTTGTTTGCGTTGTCTCCCAGAACTACTTCAAGATTCTTGGCGTCAATGCCCTGCAAGGCCGCACTTTCGAATCGATGAGTATTCCCGAACTTGCGGCCACGCCGTCAGTTCTTATCAGTGAAAACTACTGGCAGAGGCGGTTTGCAGGGGATCCGTCGATACTCGGAAGGACCATCCATTTGAATGGCGTTGCTGTCACCGTAGTTGGAATTACGCCGCGCGACTTCGTCGGTACCGGTGTGGGCACGCCGGCTTTTTGGATACCGGTCAGCTTGGAGCCGCTCATTCATGCGGACGGCCAATGGCTACGCGATCGTGAAAACAAGCAGTATCGCCTTTTCGGCCGCCTCGCTTCTGGTGTCAGCATGGGCCAAGCCCAGGCGGAGATGAGCTTAATCGCCGAGCACGTTCGAACGCTGCACGATCCCCATTCGGAATCGTCCAAACCCGCCACGGTACTCGTCTGGCCGGGTTCTCCATTCCCCCTCCCCTTGAAACAGTACGGCGGATTAACGCTCGCAATTCTGCTCATCATGGCCGCGGCTGGGATGGTGCTGGCCGTCGCCTGCGCCAATGTCGGCAGCTTGCAGCTCGCTCGGGCTCGATCCAGGGAGGACGAATTGCGCACGCGTATATCGTTAGGCGCTAGCCGGCTACGCGTCATCAGGCAATTGGTCACGGAGAGTGGGCTGGTGGGCCTATTGGCCGGTGTCTTGGCGCTCCTCTTCTCTTGGGCATTCTTGAAAGTGTTGGTGACGCTGATGGGCAACGCCTTGCCCGTCGAGTATGGCACGCTTGTCTTCGACGTCACGCCCGACTTCGGAATTTTTGCCTTCGTTTCCGCTGTATCGCTGCTTGCCGGCATGCTGTCCGGGCTGGCGCCGGCGATGGAAGGCTCCCGCTCCGCAGTCTCTTCCGCCGGCAGAGGCAGCACTTCGTCGATTCGCAGCCGCCGGCTCCAGAACGTTCTGGTGGCCGCGCAGGTTGCGCTTTCTCTTGTCCTTATGATCGCCGGAAGCATGGCCATTCGAAGTTCCATTAATTCGCTGGCGATGGACCCCGGCTACGCGAGCAAGCATGTCTTCGCTCTCGACTTTCAGTTTCCTGAGACTTCAAAATACGCTGCTGCCCGCAAGCTTGCTTTGGTCCAGGAACTGCGTACCCGGGTCGCCGCCATGCCCGGAGTGGCCACCATTACCAGCGCCCGGCCCCCGGCCGATCTCCGCTTTCGAACCGCCGCCACTTCTCCCCGGAATGTGCAGACGATCCTCTACTACGGCTACGCTCAGGAAAACTACTTCCAGACCGTTGGCATTCCTCTCATCCTGGGCCGCACCTTTCCAGTGCAGTCAGGCCAACCCGAGTACTCCGTCATCCTCAGCGAGTCAGCCGCCAAACAGCTCTGGCCCGGGCAGAACCCCGTTGGGCGCACTCTCCGCTTGGGCCCCATCGACGAACGGTCTCACAATCAGAGTGAGCTGTCCGCCACCGGGCCGGCCTACCAAATCATCGGCGTTGCCCGCGACACACGAGGCGCACGGTTTGACGCGAGTGACTCCAAGCGTATCTATCTGCCGCTGCCTGCTGACCGGCTGCAGAGCTACCCCATACTCATCCGGACCCAGTCCGACCCGGCACAGGTCATGCGGGCGATCGACCCGGTGATCTCGTCCATCGATCCCAGCATGATGGCCAGCACTTCCACTCTCGAGGAAATGCTTCGCCAGTCGCCGCCGTTCTTCGTCTCGAGCCTCGCGGCCGCTGTCGCATGTACCGTCGGCCTGTTCGGGCTTCTGCTGGCCTTGATGGGCATCTACGGCACGGTCAGCTATATCGTCGTCCTTCGCACCCGGGAAGTCGGCATCCGCATGGCGATCGGCGCTCAGCGGCGCGACGTCCTCGCACTAATCCTGCGCGAGAGCGCACGGCCGGTGCTTGCTGGATTGATGACCGGAATTCTCCTCGCGCTTGGAGCCTCTTACCTGGCGCGTGGTCTCCTCTATGGACTCAACGGCGTGGATGGCATCTCCATCGCTGGTGTCTCCCTCATGTTCCTGGCCATCGCACTGCTTGCCTCTTACCCACCGGCCCGTCGAGCCATGCGTGTCGATCCCATGGTGGCGCTCAGATACGAATAAAGCCAAAACTACCGCTGAAGCCGGTAGGTTCTGCCACCATAAGAGTCGGTTGAAGAACGTGGCGCACGCACTATTGCGTGCCGTCTCGCCACTCATCGCGAGACTTGTCCGGCGCGCGACCACAAGAGTCGACGCGGGTGTCGGCTCGTGGTCCCCGCACATTCCAGCAACGGCTCATTTCGCTAACATCGGACTTAGTTAACTAAATCTGTGTCCCTGGCTTGTTCCACTCGGTCTTTAGCCTTCGCATCCGCTTTCGTCTGCCACTGGATGTTACTCGGCAATCGCCGCCTTGGGCGTCACGAGAGTGTCAAAAGAAAAAGCTTGCCCTCCCGGTCAAATCGAAGGACACTGAAATTTGACTTTCTAAGTCTGGGAGGTAGCCGAGAATTGAAACCGAGTGAAGCTGTCGCTTGGGAACCGAATGAGCGATGGAATGTAACCGACGCCGCCGAGTTGTACGATGTCGCCAGTTGGGGCAAAGGCTACTTCTCCATCGGCTCGAACGGACATGTTTGGGTGCATCCCGCCAAAGATCCCGCGCGCGGCATCGATCTTCGGGAATTGGTTGAGAAGCTCGAACTGCGCGGCATTTCTCTGCCTATCCTGGTTCGCTTCGGTGAAATTCTAAAGCACCGCCTGGGAGAGCTGTATCAAGCCTTCCAAAACTCCATCGCCGAGCATGGTTACAAGGGCGGCTACTGCTGCGTGTATCCCATCAAGGTAAACCAGCAGCGCCAGGTTGTCGAAGAAGTTTTCAAACACGGCCGTCCCTACCATTTTGGACTGGAAGCCGGCTCGAAGCCGGAACTGCTGGCGGTGTTGGCTGTGGCGGACAACGACACGCCTATCATCTGCAACGGCTTCAAAGACGACGAGTACATCGAGATGGTGATGCTCGCTCAAAAAATCGGCAGGCAGATTATTCCCGTCGTCGAGAAATACACGGAGCTGGATCTCATCGTCAAACATTCCCAACGCGTCGGCGTGCGTCCTGAAATCGGATTGCGCGTAAAGCTGGCGAGTAAAGGCTCGGGCCGCTGGAAATCCTCGGGAGGCTATCGGTCCAAGTTCGGCCTCACGGTGAGTGAAGCGTTACAAGCGCTGGAGCAAATGAAGTCCGTCGGCATGGAGGACTGCATTCAACTGCTGCACTTCCATCTGGGCAGTCAAATCACCAATATCCGGCAGATCAAGGGCGCCGTGACTGAGGCTGCGCGGATCTACACCGAACTGAAGCGCGCAGGCGCCGGGCTGAAGTATCTTGACGTGGGCGGCGGTCTCGGCATCGACTACGACGGCTCGCAAACCGATTTCGAGTCGAGCGTCAACTACACGTTGCAGGAATACTCGAACGACGTCGTCTATCACATCCAAAACGTCTGCGATGAAGCGGAAGTGGAACATCCCACCATCGTCACCGAAAGCGGGCGCGCCATCGCCGCATATCATAGCGCTCTGGTGTTTAACGTTCTCGGCGTCAGTGGATTCGGCGACGACACCTTCGAGCTGGTAGCCGAAGATTCCGAGCAGCCGCTGATCGATCTGCAGGAGAGTTACCGCTCGCTCAGCTCAAAAAATCTGTTGGAAAGTTTCCACGATGCGCAGCAATCGCTCGATTCCGCGCTCAACTTATTCAGCCTGGGCTATCTGCCGTTGGGCCAGCGCAGTCAAGCCGAGAAACTGTACTGGGCAATTTGCCGCCGCATTCAGCGCATGGCGAAGGAACTCGAATACTTCCCGGAGGAGCTCGAGGTTCTGGATGGCATGCTCTCCGACACCTACTTCTGCAATTTCTCGCTGTTCCAAAGTATGCCGGACAGTTGGGCCATCAAACAACTCTTCCCCATCATGCCTATTCACCGGCTGAACGAAATGCCGTCGCGGAATGGCGTTCTCGGCGACATTTCCTGCGATTCCGACGGCAAGATCGATCAGTTCATCGATCGCCGCGACGTGAAGAAGACATTGCCGCTCCATCCCTTCAACCATGAGCCGTACATCCTGGGCGCTTTCCTGATTGGCGCGTACCAGGAAATTTTGGGCGACCTGCACAATCTCTTTGGCGATACCAATGCCGTCCATGTCAGCCTGGGCGAAAATGGTGAAGTGATTCTGGATGCCGTCATCCGCGGCGACACGGTGCGCGAAGTCCTGGACTACGTGCAGTTCAACGCCAAGGCGCTCCTCGAAGAATTCCGCCGCGATGTCGAGATCGCGTTGCGCGACGGCAGAATCGGCTATGAAGAATCTGGCCGTCTGCTGAAGTTTTACGAAGACGGCTTGAACGGATATACGTACCTGGAGTGACCGGCAGCGACATTACAAGCAACCCCTTTACAGACAACCTGCGTGTGGTTTTGGTTGCGCCGCGAAATCCGCTGAACATCGGCGCGGCCGCGCGAGCCATGACCAACTTCGGCTTCAGGCATCTGCGCCTTGTCAATCCATATGATGTTGCCTATCGGGAAGCGCGTTCCGCGGTGCACGCTCAAGAAATTCTGCGGAATACGCAGGAATTCAAGACGCTCGAAGAAGCCATCGCGGATTGCACTCTGGTGGTCGGCACCACATCGCTGGGACATCGTGAGTTGCAGCATCCGTTGCGGGCGATTGAATACGGCGGCCGCCTGATTCGCAAGCATCTGGGGTCCGCGCCGGCCGCCCTGCTCTTCGGGTCCGAAAAATTCGGATTATCGAACGACGACCTGAGTTATTGCCACTGGCTGCTGCGTATCGGGACCAGCGGCTCCATGAACCTGGGTCAAGCGGTGGCGGTTTGTTTGTATGAACTGATCCGCAAAGCGACGGCATCGAAGCCGGAGAAGCGCAAACCTGCGTCGTCGGCCGATCTAGACCGGCTGACTGCCCGGTTAACCGAGGTCTTGCGTCAATCGGGCTATGTGCATTCCGACGGCACCGAGGCGAAAATACGGCGGCTGGTTCGCAGGCTTGATCTTCCCGCGCACGATGCGGAGGTGTGGCTGGGAATGCTTCGTCAGATCCAGTGGAAGGTCACGCACGGCGGCCGGTGATATCCTGGATGCAATGACGAAGGTTCAGCTTGAATACGATCTGGTTCGACCTTTGACAGATGCGGACGCGGGCGGCGTCGCCGATGTGCATAGCTGGTACGGCATCCTGCGCGTGCAACTAACACCATCGCTCGACAAGCTGGCCGTCGAGTACGATGCATCGCGGTTATCGGAAAAAGATGTTGAAGCGGTGCTGCAACGCTTTGGCCTGCCGATCAAACGCCGCTGAATGAGTGAAAGAGGTGACAGTCACCTCAAACACCTATGCTCCCTGCCTCGAACGCCGCTCCCAGCCCGGCTTGAACAGCGGCAGATAATTTTCCTGTCGATACGGATGCCTCGCGATCTCTTCCAGATTTAGATCGATTCCCAGACCCGGACGCTCCGGAATCTCGATGTAACCGTTCACCACTTCCACCGGATGAATCACGATTTCTTTTTCCCACGGCTCGTTGAATTCGTCGAAGATTTCGTGAATGAAGAAATTCGGCAAGGACGCGTTGAGCTGAACGCACGCCGCCGAACACACCGGACCCTGGGCGCTGTGAGGCGCAATCACTCCGTAGTGCGCGTCCACCATGTCCGCGATTTTGCGCGTCGCGAACAATCCACCCAAGTTCAACGGCTCGGGTTGGAGAATGCTCACCGCTTCGTGCTTTAATAGCTCGGCGAATTGCTGCTTGGTAGAGAAGCTCTCGCCCGTTGCAATCGGCACCGGACTGCGGCGCGCAACCTCGACCATGGCGGCGATGTTGGTGTGCGCTACCGGCTCTTCAAACCAGGCCGGACGCATCGGCTCCAGCCTTCGCGCCACTTCGACCGCGGTCGCAACGTTGAACCGTGAGTGCGCTTCGATCAACAGATCCACCGAATCTCCGACGGCGTCGCGAACCGCCCGCACAATGTCGATGCTCAAATCGAAATCGTCGCGCGAGAGCGTCCGCCAGGCATTGCCGAATGGATCGAACTTCAACGCCGTGTAACCACGGCCCGCCACGATCTTCGCCTTTTCGGCAAACGACTCTGGCGTGCGCGGCCCGCGATACCATCCGTTCGCGTACGCTCGCAGCTTCTGGTGGCAACGCCCGCCCCACAGGTTGTAGACCGGTTGATTGGCCGCCTTGCCGATAATGTCCCAGCACGCAATCTCAATCGCCGCCACGGCGCACATGTGGATCTGCCCGCCGTCCGAATAAACGTCGCGGACCAGACGCTGCGTCATGGTCTCGATCTGGAACGGATCCATCCCTAGAACCAACGGCTCCAGTTCGTGGATCGCCGTTTCTACTGTCTTGCCGAAATAGTTGAGCGTGCCTTCGCCGACGCCATAAACTCCCTCATCCGTCAAAACCTTGGCGAATAGCCAGTTCTTCCACGGATTACCCGCGATGTAGGTCTCGATCTTCGCGATTCTCATGCTTCAAATAACTCTACCAAGAGGATTGGCCGACGGCGGTGTTTACAATAGAGTCATGGCAATTTTATCCCGCCTGCTGCGCTTTGCGTTTGCCGCCGGACTCGGCGGCGGAGCCATCCTGTCCGCGGATGTTCTTTCAAATAAATCGCTTACGGGCAAGTATTCCTTCCGCGAAGTGCTGTTGGTTACCGACGCATCTCAAACCCTCACCGTTTTCGGCACACTGACCTTCGACGGAAACGGCAATTTTACTTATTCCGGTCAGCAACTCACGGGCAACGCCGCGCCCGCAAGCGTGAGCGGAACCGGTACATACGCTGTGGAGCCCAGCGGCTTGACGGCCATGAGCGATCCGCTGCGGAGTGGCACGAGCATCAATGCGCGCGTGGGCACGAACGCGCTGGTGGGTTCCAACACCGAGGCTGGCAACAATGTCGTCAGCATGTTGACCGCGGTTGCCGCGCCATCCTCACCCACCAACGCCGGGACGCTCAACGGAACGTACCAGGTGGCGTCGCTTGAATTCGCGAACGGCAATTTCGCCTCAAGGCGCGAAACTTTCTTCCAGATGTCGGCGAATGGAGGCGGAAGCCTTGGTAATCCATCGATAGTGGGTCAAGCGAGCAATCTGGGCGACACAAAGATTACGCAAGCGGTGAGCGGCGCTACCTACACGGTAAATTCCGATGGAACCGGGACAGCGACTTTTCCACCAGCCGTCTCCGACCCCGCCCAGCAATTGCTAAGCGGAACTCGCACTGTCTACATTTCCGGCGATGGCAATTTCTTTATCGGGGGGGGTGCTGACGCGGGTGGGCAAGGCATGCTGATTGGAATTCGCACCATTTCCAACGCCACCAACAATTCCCTTACCGGCTTCTATTGGGCCGCGGATTTGCGCCTGGAAGAACAAACCTATTCAAGCTACGCGGGATCTGCCAGCGCATCGGGTAATGGAAACATGACATGCAGCCGCCGTCTTCGAACAAATACGGGGCCGCTCGACGTCACAGCTCTCACCCCCTACAACCTTGACGCGGACGGCTCCGGGAC
>CATPCJ010000329.1 GCA_955652915.1 uncultured Bryobacteraceae bacterium | reverse complement strand
GCAAGTCGGTTTTCCGCAACGGCGAGTTACCGCGCAGATGGAACCCTGGCGCAGATCGCCGAGGGTGGTGAATTGAAGAAGGATCTTGGAGCGTTCGGCTTCCAACTCCTCCAGAGAATCCAGCATGGCGTGACCTCCTTCCCTGAGTGTATATAAACACTCAGATATACGCCATAAAAAAGAAATCGAAGCGATCTGCCACTTCGATGTCGCACACCCACTGAAATCCGCGCCATAAGGGGGTAGGATGTTTTGTACTAGTTGTGGAGCGCAGGTTCAGGATGCCGCGGCGTTTTGCGTTGCGTGCGGGACAGGAGTCAAACGAAGCGTACCGGCGCCCGTTGCAACCACAATTCCGCAACCCCAGCCCCCACGCGGGCCGCAGTCCAAGTGCGAATGGTGCGGCGCGATTACCGATGCCACTCAGAATAGTTGCCCGCGCTGTGGCGCGACTCTGAATGCGAAGGCGGTCGCCACCGAATCCGGCTGGGCAAAGCTTCCGGGCCGTAAGGACATGGCCAAGCTGCAATTCGGCGATTCGTTTTGCCAGATCGAAGGCGCCTACGTGCCGGTGGCGGACATGAATCTCGCGCCTCGCGACAGCGTCTATTTCGCGCATCATGTTTTACTGTGGAAGGACCCGCTGATCAACATCACCACCATGTCGCTGGCCGGAGCTTGGAAGCGCATGTTCGCCGGTCTTCCGCTGGTAATGACGCAGGCGCAGGGGCCGGGACATATCGCTTTTTCGCGGGACGCTCCAGGCGAGCTGGTCGCGCTGCCAATTCAACCGGGCCAGGCCGTGGATGTGCGCGAGCATCTCTTCATGGTGGCAACCGGCAACGTGGCCTACGATTGGTTTTCCACTAACATCTGGTTCACCACGCGATCCGGCGACGAAAACGAGACGCATTACCCGGTGGGGATGTTCATGGATCGTTTCACGGCGCCTCAAGCTCCGGGCCTGCTATTGCTGCACGCGGCCGGTAACGTATTCGTCCGCGAGCTTACCGCCAACCAGCCGATTCTGGTGAAGCCGACAGCGCTGATTTTCAAAGATCCGTCGGTGACCATGCAACTGCATTTTGAGCGCCCGCGGGTTGGCTTTAGTATGTGGGGATCCTGGGGCAATCGCTATATGTGGCTGCGATTGTTTGGGCCGGGGCGCGTGGCCGTGCAGTCGGTTTTCGAGCCGCTGGAAGGCGATAACCGCGCCATCAACAGTTGTTCGTCGGCCACCGAGCGGAGTTGGTAGCCGTCCGCCGCATGATATTCTTCGGTAGAAGATCCAATTCCCGTGGGAGGATACATGAAAGCTATTAGCGCCCTTGTGGCGTGTACTGCGTTTGCAGCGGTTCTTTCGGCTCAACAGACCGCGCCTCCGAAAACTACTTTGAAAGTCGGCGACGAAGCTCCCGATTTCACTTTGCCCGATACGGCAAATAAGCCCGTGAAGCTTTCCGATTTTCGCGGCAAGAAGGTGGTCGTCCTGGCCTTCTTTCCGGCCGCGTTCAGCGGTGGTTGAACGAAGGAATTAACCGCATACCAGTCTGGTATTGCAAAGTTCGATGAAATGGACGCGCAGGTTTTAGCCATCAGCACCGATTTCACGCCCGCGCTGGCGCACTGGAAAAAGGAACTGAACGCAGCCTTCCCGATTCTAAGCGACCACATGCGCAAGGTGTCCGAGCAATACGGAGTGCTGATTCCGACGATGGGTTTGGCGAACCGCGCAACTTTTGTAGTGGATACGGACGGCAAAATCACGTCGATTGAAGAAGGCAGTTCGGCTCTCGATCCGGCCGGGGCTGAGACAGCTTGCAGTCGCGTGGCGCATAAAAAATAAGTCACTGCATATGTGGCGCGGACACTCGTGTCTGCGGCCTCGAGACTCGTCTCGAGGCTCTTTCCCGGAGCATCGAGATAAGTCTCGATGCTGCAGCCTAAAGGCCGCGCCACGTTGTCAATTCGGCTTCCAGCGGACGATTGGCTTCCGTGCCGCCGTCGTCTCATCCACTCGGCTGGTTCGCGTATTGTGCGGGGCCTTCAACACCATCTCCGGATTCTCTTCGATCTCCTTGGCGATGGATATCAGCGCGTCTACAAAAAGGTCCAGCTCGGCTTTACTCTCGGTCTCGGTGGGCTCAATCATCATCGCGCCCTGCACAATCAGCGGGAAGCTTACCGTGTATGGGTGGAAGCCATAGTCGATCAAGCGCTTGGCGATGTCGCCGGTGCGAACGCCCAGCTTGGCCTGACGCTCGTCGCTGAAGACGCATTCGTGCATGGTCGGCGCCTTGTGCGGCAGAACGTAATAGTCGCCGATCAGCGCTCGAATGTAATTGGCGTTGAGGACCGCATCCATGGTGGCGTTGCGTAGACCGTCGCCGCCATGCGCCATGATGTACGCCAGCGCGCGGACATGCATGCCGATATTCCCGTAAAACGCCCGGACACGTCCGATGGATTGCGGCAGATCGTAATTCCAACTCCACTGGCCGCCGATTTGCCGCAGGCGCGGTTTCGGAAGAAACGGAACCAGTTGCCGCTTCACCGCCACCGGGCCCGATCCCGGACCTCCGCCGCCGTGCGGAGTCGAGAAAGTTTTGTGCAGATTGAGATGCATCACGTCCACGCCGAAATCGCCCGGCCGCGCGATGCCCACCAGCGCGTTCATGTTCGCGCCGTCCATGTACACCATCGCGCCCTTGGCGTGCATAATTTCGGCAATGCGCGTTATGTTCTGTTCGAATACGCCCAAGGTATTCGGGTTGGTGATCATCAACGCCGCGACATCGTCATCCACCGCGCGAGCCAGCGATTCCACGTCCACCATTCCGCGATCGTTGGATTTTATGTTCTCCACCGAATAACCGGCCATGGTGGCGGTCGCCGGATTCGTTCCGTGCGCCGAATCCGGAATCAGTATTTTCTTACGAGGATTGCCGCGCGATTCCAGCAGCGCGCGAATCAGCAGGATACCGGTGAATTCTCCGTGCGCGCCCGCGGCGGGCTGCAACGTCACCGCATCCATGCCGGTGATCTCCAGCAACATTTTCTCCAGCTCGCCCATCACGGCCAGGATGCCCTGTGTCAACGATTCAGGATGATAAGGATGCGCCCACGCCAATCCCTCGATTCGCGCCACTTGTTCGTTCACGCGCGGGTTATATTTCATGGTGCAGGATCCCAGCGGATACAGGCCCAGATCGATCGCGTAGTTTTGCGTCGACAAGCGCGTGAAGTGGCGAATCGCTTCCACTTCGCTGACTTCCGGAAAACCTTCGATTTCAGCGCGGGTATTTTGCGCGCCTAGAACTTTCGCCGCATCCACGGCCGGCACATCCAACGGCGGCAACTGATACCCCCGTTTGCCGGGCGAGCTGTTTTCAAATAGCAGCGGCTCGTTCTGATTGATGTGCTGGCGGACTTTCTTGATCATTTCGCGAACACCTCCGCGACGGCGTCCATTTTCTCGCGGCGGGACATTTCTGTAGCGCACCAAAGCATGCCGTTCTCCAGTTCAGGATAAAAACGTTTCAGGGGCAGCCCGCCGATAATCTTTTTCTTGAGCAAAGCGTCGTTGACTTGTTCCGGCGTGCGGCCATTGGTAGCCGCCACGAACTCGTTGAAGAACGGTCCTGAAAACCGCAGCGGAACTTTACCTGCCAGGTAGTGCGCTTTCGCCAGGTTCTGTCCGGCCAGCTCGCGCAACCCTTCCTTGCCGTATACCGTCATGAAAACCGTCGCCATCAGCGCGATGAGCGCTTGATTGGTGCAGATATTAGACGTCGCTTTCTCGCGGCGAATGTGCTGCTCGCGAGTGGCCAGCGTCAGGCAAAATGCCCGATTCCCGCGCGTGTCCTTCGTTTCCCCCACCAAGCGTCCCGGTATCTGGCGCATAAACTTTTCCTTGGTGGCGATGATCCCCGCGAACGGCCCGCCATAGCTCGGCGAAATGGCGAAGGATTGCAGTTCTCCGGCGACGATGTCGGCGTCGCGTGGAGGCTCCAGCAGCCCCAGCGAAACGGCCTCGGTGAACACAAAGATCAGCAACGCGCCATGTCGATGCGCGATTTCAGCAGCCTGCCGCACATCTTCGACGATGCCAAAAAAATTCGGCGATTGAATGATCACGGCCGCCGTTTGATTGTCGATCTTGCTCTCGAGATCCGCTATATCCAGCGTGCCGGCATCGCGCGCATAACCGAATTCCTCTACCGGCATGCCCTGGTGTTGCGCGTAAGTCCGCAACACTTCGCGATATTCGGGATGAACCGTTCTAGACACCAGAATGCGGTCGCGTCCGGTCACTCGCAGGGCCATCATGGCCGCTTCCGGCACCGCCGTTGAGCCGTCGTACATGGACGCGTTCGCTACTTCCATTCCGGTAAGCTGGCAAATCATCGTCTGAAATTCAAAGATCGTGGTGAGCGTTCCCTGCGCGATTTCGGCTTGATACGGTGTGTACGAAGTCAGGAACTCGCCGCGAGACACGACGGTATCCACTAACACCGGCCGATAGTGATTGTAGACTCCGGCGCCTAGAAACGAAGCATAACCGTTCGCGCCATCTTCGCCACGATCGCGAAAGTAATCGACAATTTCGTACTCCGATTTCCCCGCGGCGATGTCCAGCGGGCGATCGAGACGCACTTCCGGCGGAAGATAGGCAAACAATTCTTCCAGAGAATTCACGCCGATCGCGGACAACATCTCGCGGCGCTCGAGGTTGGACTTCGGTAAATATCGCAAAGGGTTGTTTTGTGCGGGAACTCCAAACTAGTGTTTGGATTTCTCCGCTCCTACATACTTCTGATAGTCTTCGGCGGTGAGAAGTTGCTTAATTTCGCTGGGGGCCGACAACTTGATTTTAACAAGCCAGGCGTCGCCGTGCGGATCTTCGTTTAATTTTTCCGGTGAAGCGGCAAGCAAACTATTTACTTCCACCACCTCGCCGGAAACAGGCGCGTAGACGTCGGAGACCGCCTTCACGGATTCCACGGACGCCAAGGTCTTGCCCCGCTCCACGGTGCCGCCCACCTTCGGCAGATCGACATACACAATATCGCCGAGCTCCTGTTGAGCGTGATGCGTAATTCCAACGACGCCGATGTCGCCTTCCACGCGGACCCACTCGTGTTCCTCGGTGTAGTGACAATTTGCTGGATACATTCCTTATTTTGCTCGCTTGTAGAATGGTGTTGGAACCGTGATGGCGTCCACCGGCTGATTGCGGATCATGATCTGGATCTGCTGGCCCGGTTTAGCCCGATCGGTAGGAAGATAGCACAGTCCGATGTTCTTGTTTAACGTGGGGGACGGTCCGCCGCTGGTGACCCAGCCCGCGGGCGCGCCGTCGAGATAAACTTCGTAGCCGTCGCGGGCGATGCCTCGCCCGGTCATTTCGAAGCCGGCGAGTTTGCGTGTCACGCCCTGTTCTTTCTGTTTCGCCAGCGCGGCCTTGCCGGGAAAATCGCCTTTGTCGAGCTTCGCGATCCAGCCCAGGTCCGCTTCCAGCGGCGTGATGGAGGCGTGGATTTCGTGTCCGTAGAGCGCCATCTTGGCCTCCAGCCGCAGCGTATTCCGCGCGCCCAGCCCGCAAGGCTTGATGCCGAACTCCTGTCCTGCATTCATGATTTCATCCCATATGCGCTCGGCCTCTTCGGGCGCCACGTAAATCTCGAACCCGTCTTCTCCGGTGTACCCGGTGCGTGCGATTCGCGCGGCGGTTCCGGATACCTGGCCGTCCGTGAAGTGATAATACTGGATTGCGCTGAGATTGGTTGCGGTGAGTTTTTGAAGCGTCGCCGGACCGTGAGGCCCTTGAATCGCCAATTGCGCGTAACGGCCGCCGGCGAATTCAACTTTGGCATTGTGCCGGTTCGCGGCGGCGATGTACTCGTAATCCTTTTCCTGATTCGACGCATTGACGCAAATGAAGTAGTGATCCTCGGCAATCTTGTGCACCAGAATGTCGTCGACAAATCCGCCGTGATCGTAGAGCAGGCCCGAATATTGCGCCTGTCCGATTTTCAGCTTCGCGACCGCGTTGGTGCTGACGTAGTCGGTAAGCGCGAAAGCCTCCGGCCCCTGAATTTCAATCTCACCCATGTGGCTCACGTCGAACAATCCCACGCTCTTGCGCACGGCATGATGTTCCTCGAGAATGCCCGAGTATTGCACGGGCATGTCCCAGCCGCCAAAATCAACCATCTTGGCGCCCATTCTGCGATGCAGGGCGTTGAGCGGAGTGGCCTGGAGCGTGGCCGGTTTCTCAGTCATGGAAGTCCTATCTTAACAAGCCTGTGTGAAGTGTAGCCTGGAAGCTGTGAAAGAATTGCAGTCCAACACAGGCTAGAATGCCTGTAACAAAATTGTGGCACAGGCATTCTTGCCTGTGTGGATCTTAGAGCGATTTTTCACAGCTTCCTGTACCCGTCTCAATTGAAATCGTCGCGTGGTACGCTTGCCCAAGAGACGGGCATTGATTCCGCCAAATTCCAGCGCGGAGACGTACACTCAGCGCCTTTGTGCATTGGTTCTGCGACGGTTCTTGACGATGTCAGGCACATCGGCCTCGGCATAACCGGAGGCGCGAGCGGTTTGCCGGCCGTACTCCAGCAGCTCCTGCCAAGAGCGTTCTTCAAGCCCTTTTCGCATGGCTTCCTCGGCTAGCTGGTCTACCGTCTTACCCTCGGCCGTGGCCTTTCGATTGCAGCTCAGCCATAAGTTCGTCAGAGACGCGAACGTTGTTCGTAGCCATACGTACCCTTTTGCGCTCTACAGTCCCTCAGGCCTGTGCCGCAAAACTTTGCACGGCGGAATCTTCGTCCTTGAACACTTCAAAAATGCGATAGACCTTGGTCAGTTGCACCAGGTCCTGGACTCGTTGCGTGAGCTTCATCAACTTCAGCGTGCCGCCGCTGTTTTTTGAGGTGGTGTAGGCCGCCACCAACTCGCCCAACCCGCTGCTGTCGAGATACACGACATCCGACATGTTCAAGAGAATATTCTTCTTCCCCGCGTCGAGCGTATCCTTGATCAGCTTGCGAAACTTCTTGGTCCCGTCGCCGAGTGTAATGGACCCGGAAAGATGCAGTACGGTGACGTCCCCAACCTCCCATTCGAAGTGTTCCAGGCCCATGCAGCGACAGTATCGCGCCCGGACCCTGCTGTCAAACAAGAAAAGATCTCCAACCGGCCAACGGAACACCGCTTTGCTTCGTCTACTGTTTGACATAATACGGGGGACCCATGGGAAAGATGCTGCAGGACATCCGCTACGCATTACGCGCGCTGGCTCAAAATCCCGGCTTCGCCGCCGTGGCCGTACTATCGCTCGCGCTGGGAATTGGCGCCAATACGGCGATTTTCAGCATCGTCGATGCGCTGTTGCTCAAATGGTTGCCGGTAGAATCGCCCCAGGAACTGGTGGTGATAGCGCGCAATCCGGCAGACCCGAGCATTGGCTTCAACTACCCCGACTACGAATATTTCCGCGATCATAACCAGGTTTTCTCGGGTGTCGTGGCCAGCGGAGGTGCTTGGGGCGGGCTCAACATGCTGGTCCCCGAAGAAGGCTCGCACGGCGACGCCCAGCTAGTGCCCGGTACTCTCGTTTCTGGAAATTATTTCGAAGTGTTGGGCGTCAAGCCCGCCATCGGACGGTTGTTTACAGCCGAGGACAACAAGACAGCCGGCGCGCATCCCTACGCCGTGATCAGCTATGGGTTCTGGAAGTCGCGTTTCGGCGGCGACTCGCGCGTTTTAGGCCGAAAGATTACGCTCAATGGTTCGCCGTTCACCATTATCGGTGTTAGCCGGCAGGGCTTCACCGGAACGCAGGTGGGCAGTTCGCCGGTAATTTTTCTTCCCGTAATGATGCTGCAACAGGTGAATGCCAATGCGCGCAATTGGAACTCCCGGCACTATTGGTGGCTCACCCCGATCGCGCGTCTCAAGCCCGGCGTCAGCGTGCGGCAGGCTACCGCCGGCGCCGACGTGCTCTACAAGCAGATCGAGCAGAACGATCCCGAACGCAGGCCCACTCCCGCGTACGACAAGGATCGAGAGCTGAGAAACCGCGCGGTGCTGCTGCCCGGCAGTGGTGGATATTCGAGATTGCGAGACCGGCTTTCGAAGCCGCTGGCAGTCCTGGGCGCAGTGGTCGGATTGGTTTTGCTCATAGCCTGCGCGAACGTCGCGAATCTTCTGCTGGCGCGCGCGGCCTCCCGTCAAAAGGAAATCGCGATCCGCGTGGCCATCGGCGCGGGACGGTTCCGCCTCATCTCGCAATTGGTCACGGAGGCAATCATCGTCTCCGTACTCGGCGGACTGGCAGGCTTGGCCTTCGCTTATTGGAGCGTGAAAGTACTGCTCGGCCTCATGCCCAACGGCACATTCCCAATCGACTTGAACCTTTCACCGGACTTGCGGCTCCTGAGCTTTTCCTTCGGAGTCTCGCTCTTGACGGGACTTATTTGCGGCATCCTCCCCGCGCTGAAGGCCACCCGGCTCGATGTGATTTCCTCGCTGAAGAACGACCTCAGCGCGTCAGGAAGCACCCTGTCCCGTTTTGGACTCGCCCGCTTGGATCTTCGCAAGGCCCTGGTGGTGACTCAAGTGGCGCTCTCGTTATTGCTGCTGGTGGGCGCGGGCCTGTTCGTTCGAAGCCTGGTGAATCTGCGCGAGCTCGATCCCGGTTTCTTGCGCGAGAACGTTCTGCTGGTCCGCACCTCGGCCGGCTCGATCGGCTACAAAGGCCAGCGACTTCGCACCTTTGAAGACCGGCTGCTGGATGCCGCTTCGCGTCTCCCCGGCGTCCGTGTAGCCAGCCTGGCGAATGTCACTCCGCTCGAAGGTTCGCGTTGGAACGGCGACATCTCGGTGCAAGGCTATCAACGCAAGCCGGACGAGAAACCGTATGTCGACATGAACGCGGTGAGCGCCCGGTATTTCGAAACTCTCGGCATTCCGATCCTGATGGGCCGCGACTTTCGGGACGATGACAATCCGGTCTTCACACCCGATCCGCCCGATAGACCCATGCGCGGACAAGACATCCCGGACCCTCCTGGTCCCGCCAAAGTCGCCATTATCAACCAGGCGATGGCCAGGAAATTCTTCGCGAATGAGAACCCTCTGGGTAAGCGCTTCACCACCGCCGACAAGTTCAAAATGGAAGGCTCCTGGGAGATCGTCGGCGTCGTCAAAGACACGCATTATTTCGGCTTGCGGGAAGCCGTCGAGAGCATGGTTTATTTTCCAAATTGGCGTCAGGGCGCCGGCGATCGGATGCTATGCCTGCGGAGCGCGGCGGATCCGAAGCAACTCATCGAAGGAGTCCGGCGGCAAGTGCGGAACCTGGATAGCGCAGTTCCGATTCTCAACACCTTCACCATGAACGATCAGGTCAACAACAATATTTCGCAGGAACGCCTGGTCGCGACGCTATGCAGTTTCTTCGGCGGACTGGCGCTGCTGCTCGCGGCGGTGGGACTCTATGGATTGATGGCGCACACCGCCACTCGCCGCACGCGCGAGATCGGGATTCGGATGGCGCTCGGCGCACAGCGCGCCAACGTGCTCTGGATGATTCTGCGGGACGGAATTGTGCTGGTGGCGCTCGGCGCGGTTGTGGGAATTCCGGTGGCATTCGGCGTCACCAGATTCGTGTCCAGTTTCCTTTACGGCTTAACGGCGCGCGATCCCGCAACGATGGGCATCGCCACTGGCCTGCTGGCGTTGGTAACAATAATCGCCAGCCTCCTGCCGGCGCGGCGGGCCAGCAAAGTCGACCCGATGGTGGCACTCCGGTACGAATAGGACTCGAACACGGTTCGTTCTCATTCGATGACCGCTCCGTCAGCGTCACGGCTCGGTAACGCAGTCCGCAGATAGAGATACCTGCCCTGAGCTCACCAAACCCTTGAATTTCCTGAGCCCGCGAAGCCAAAAATTCATTGAACTGCAACCGCTTTTGAAAGGTCTTTCGTTATATAATCTCAAGAAAGATGCAGATGAGGCTTCGGCCTCCAAATAGGG
>CATPCJ010000328.1 GCA_955652915.1 uncultured Bryobacteraceae bacterium | reverse complement strand
GAAATTGAAAAGCAAATTCCCGTTCTGCGGTTGCTTGAGATTCTTGCTATTGAAAAGGTTGAACGCATCGATAGTCCCCTCCAGCCGGGTTCGCTCCGTCAGATGCCATCGCTTCGCCACCCGGAAATCAAACGACGTGAACGCATTGTCCTTCCGCACCGTGTTGCGCAATACGACGGTACCGTTCGCCTGCAGCACCGACGTCTTGCCTCCGTCGATCGAAGTCGGCTGCGCGGAGTGCGCGCTGAAGCGGGGAGAAAACTCGATCCCCCACGGTCCCTGATAGTACATGAACGCGTTGAATCTGTGCCGTTCATCGCGTGAGGAATAGTTGTACTCCGGTTTGAAATTATTCGCCACCCGATAGTAGTAGCTGAACGGATCGCGTTCCTGATCGTCATCCGAATAGTCGGTGGAAAGCTGGTAATTCCATTGGAACTGGAAGTGGCTCGAATACTGCTTCACCATGCCCAGCGTCCAACCGCGGAATAACGACTTCGCGGAGGACTCGACGGTGGTAAGCTGTCCGATGCCATTCTTGCCGTCGGTGCCCAGACCCGCCGACCACGGCGCACCGAGTAGGGCGTCATTGCGGTCGACGAAGCGGGTGATGTGTACGCCCTTCGCATAATTGAACGCCGTGTACACTTTCAAAGTCGAAGTGAGCGCTTGCTCCAGGGTTCCGGACCAGGAATAGGTGCGCGGGTTGCGGTAACCCCTGTCGAAAACGAAGACCTGGGGATGGTCGGGAACGGACGATCCGGCATTGGGGATCAGGCTGGTGTAAGCAGGCGGCGTAACGCCGAAACCGTTAAAGAACGAGGCTTGGAAGATGCTCTGTCCCACCGATCCGTTGGTGGATCGCGAGCTGGCGATTTCCAGGCCCGGAGTACGGGCATAGAAAATGCCGCCATTCAAACGCACTACCGTCTTGCCCTTGCCGGACGGATCCCAGGTGATGCCCAGGCGAGGCTGCCACTGCTTCAAATCCGACGGAATGTTTCCGTCCGAGGGAAAGCCGCGCTTGCCGATAAAAGCAGAGTAAAAAACCTGCGACGGCGGCGTGATCGGCGGGGGCTCAATCTGTCCTTCCCAGCGCAACCCATAGCTCAGGGTCAGGTTGTGACGGATCTGCCAGCGATCCTGCACGAAAAACGCAGGCTCGTTCTGCGGGATGGACTGCGTACCGGCTTCATTGACCGACTTGCCGCCCACGCCCGCGAACTGCAGGAACAGCAGCAGCGGCCCGGTAATGCTCGCTCCCGCCGGACACACGCCGTTGTTGTTGGTCGTGCCATTGGAGCACTCCACGAACTTCGGCCCGATGTTGACGTAGTTCATGAATCCTGACACGCTGTCGAAAATGAAACGCCCATTGGCGAACCCGACGAACGTCTGCGTGGTGCTGGTGCGGTTATATTCGAAACCCAGCTTGATGTTATGGGCGCCGCGGATCAGCGAGACGTTATCGACAAATTGCACGCGCGTGTCGTGATCGTCGACTGGAATGAAGAACGGCTCGCCGAAACGGTACTGGCCCACGAAATCGATACCCGTATCCGGGAAAGGCCGGCTCTGGCCGGGAATCTGCGGACCGCTGTACGGCCGCGGCCGGTCTTCGCGCGAGTACTGGAAGCGGAACTCGTTCAGGGTGGTTGGGGTCAGAGTCGAGTTCAGCGACACATTAAACGTGTTTGCAAAATCGCGCTCGATCGCGTTGGCGCTGCGGGCCCACGGATCTACATCGAACGTGCCGTTCTCCTGCCGCGAGCGCGAATAGTTGTAGCGGAACGTGGCCACGTTCTTGTCGGTGAGTAGCCAATCGATCTTACCCAAAAGAGCGTTGGCGTCATTGGTGCGCTTGATGGGACCGTTTTCGTTCGGGTCGTTGAACTTGGTGGCGAAGAAGTTGACCAGGACCGGGTCGATTCGCCCGGGGTTGTTCTGCTTCGTCTGCCTGAAGATCTGCTGGTCGTAAGCGGCGAAATAGAACAGTTTGTTTTTCTTTATGGGTCCACCGATGGTGCCGCCGAACTGTTCCTGCGAAAACGCGCCTAGCCGGGTGCCATCGGACTGGCGCGAGGTGAGGCCGGTCCATTTCTGGAATTCGTGCGCGGTGCCGTGTACTTCATTAGTTCCGGATTTGGTGACGACGTTGATGAAGCCGCCGGAGCTGCGCCCGAACTCGGCGGGAGCGCCGTCGGCGACAACCTGGAATTCTTTCACCGCGTCCAGGTTGACCGTGAAGGCCGGACGCTGGCCGCCGCGCTGTTCGCCGAAGAACGGGTTGTTATCGTCGCCGCCATCGATGGAGACGTTGTTGTTGATGCCTTTCTGGCCGTTGATCGAAATCTCATTACCGTCCGGACCTTGCACGATCGAGACGCCGGGAGTGAGCGTCACAAAATCCAGGAAGTTGCGGCCGTTATTCGGGAGCGCGCGGATGGATTGCTGGTCGATGTAACTGGACTGCTCCACCTTGTCCGTTTCCACCACCGGAGCATCGCCGGTGACGGAGATCGTTTGCTCAGTGGCGGCAATCCCCAGACTCAGAGATAGGTTTATAGTCTGGCCGACCGCGAGATTGATGCCCTCG
>CATPCJ010000327.1 GCA_955652915.1 uncultured Bryobacteraceae bacterium | reverse complement strand
GGATGAGCAGGATGCGATTGCATCCCAGATTCTGGCCTCGCTGGCCGACGAAGGCGCATGGAAGAAGCGCTTCGCCGAGAAGCGCGATGTGATCCGGCGCATGGCACGTGAGGCCATTGCGGAAGACGAGAGGGGCGAGACGCTGCCGTTGGACGATCTGCTTTGATGCAGTCTCGGACCACTCGCCAGTTCTGGCGTTTGTTCTCTGACCTGCCCGTCGACGCTCAGCGAGATGCCAAGCGCGCTTACCGCCTTTTCCACAGCAACCCGGCTCACCCTGGCCTGCATTTCAAGAAACTGGAAGGCGAGGCGGATATATACTCCGTTCGCATCGGTCTTGACTATCGTGCCCTGGCAGTCATGAAGAAAGATCGCATCGTCTGGTATTGGATTGGTAGCCACTCCGAATACGACCGGCTGGCCTGACCATCGGCGAAACGCGATGCACTTGACCGTGTAGTTGGCGAACTGCGGATGTGCCCGTAATCGGCCAGCGTTTACCAACGTTTCGTGCTCCATTAAGAAGCTCCGGCAGATGACGGGCCACTCGGAAACTGCCCCCACCTATCAATCAATACTCACGAATTCGTTACTGGCCAACAGCACCCGCATCAGACTCGCCCAGGCCTGCCGATTCCACTGAAAATCGGGAACGCCGGTGCCTTGCAAGGATTTCCTGGCGCCAGCCAGATATTGCAACGCGTCATGGATCTCACCAGGCTTTGGAACCCTGCCGTAGACCAGCCTGTAGGCACACCGCAGACGATCCAGGTCGGCGTTGAATTGCATCCCAACTCGCACCGCCAGCCCGTCCGCCTGAGCGTGGAAGAACGGATCGTTCATCGTATAGAGCGCTTGCAATGCGGTGGTCGTGAGCGGTCTGCTTCCGGTGACGGCGTTTGGATCCGGACCGTCGAAGATATCCAGGTATGGCTGCCGGCGGATGCGCTGCTGCATCAGATAAACGCTGCGTTGATTGGTATCGTAGTTGGCGTAAAACGGCGTGTGCTGCGTATAGCGCCACTGTGTCTCGGGCGGGAAGGGCGGCTCGCCGCCGCGCGTGGTGTCCAGGTTGCCGCTGACCGCGAGCAACGAATCGCGAAATTCCTCCGCATCCAGGCGCTGTGGATTGAATCTCCAAAGATACGAGTTTTTCGAGTCGATGATCGCGTTCTGCCCATCATCGCCGCTAGCCATCTGATACGTGCGCGACATCAGGATAAGTTTTTGCAGTTTCTTGATGGACCATCCGCTCTCGACGAATCGGCTCGCCAGGTAGTCCAGCAGTTCCGGATGCGATGGCGGCTCGCCGCGCGCTCCAAAATCGTCCGGCGTGGCCACGATGCCCCGTCCAAAGTTCCATTGCCATACGCGATTAACGATCACGCGCGCGGTCAGGGGATTTCTCGGATCCGTGATCCATTCCCCCAACTCCGCCCGCCCACTGCCCTTTTCCTCGACCGGCAATTTCTGGCCACCCAGAATCGTCAGAAAACCACGCGGCACTTCCGGCCCGAGCGTCCGGGGTTCCCCTTTTATGAACACGCGCGCGTTGGACGGCGTGCCCTCAGTAACCGCGTACGCCTTTTGAACGTTCGGATATTTATCGGACAGCCGCCGAAGCTTGTCCTGATTCTCTTGCTCGGCCTTCTTCTTTTCGTCAGGAGTAGCAAATTTGACCCTGCCCGCTTTCATGTCTTCAATACGGTTGTCGAGTCCGGACAAATCTTTCTCGAAAGACTTCAGGCTGCCCGCCTGATCGGGATCCAGCGCGGCAAAACCGTAAGTGTGCGGATAGATCTCGGTGCCGGGATGCGGGTAATTGGTGCTCTTGAAAATGCCGTAGAGCGCGTAATAATCGGTCGTAGGAATCGGGTCGAACTTGTGGTCGTGACAGCGGGCACAACCAACGCTGAGCCCCAGCATGCCCTTGCCCAGGTTGTCGATTGTATCGTCGATGGTGAGGTGCATCTCGGCGGCGCGCGAGCCGAATCGCCGCGCATTCGCCAGATATCCGGTGGCGATGATTTTCTGCTGCCAGGCTTCCTTGTCTTTCGCTACCAAGTTGCCGTTGGCAGCCAGGATGTCGCCGGCCAGTTGATCGCGAAGAAACTGGTCGAAGGGCTCGTCGCTATTGAAAGCGGCGATCGCCAGATTGCGGTAGCGATACATTGCCGGCACAGGAAAATCGGCATTGTCTCCGGCCGTGTCGGCATAACGAACCACGTCCAGCCAGTGGCGACCCCACCGCTCGCCATATTGTTGCGAGGCCAGCAGACGATCCACTACTTTCTCGAAAGCGTTCGGCGATACGTCTTTGAGGAACGCGTCAATTTCTTCCGGAGACGGCGGCAGGCCAATCAAATCGTACGTAACGCGGCGAATCAACGCCAGCTTGGTGGCGTGCGGCTGAGGTGTTAGTTTCCTTTCGTCGAGCTTGGCCTTGATGAACCGGTCGATGGGCGATTTGTTCCACTCCGCGGCAGTCACTTTGGGTGGCTTCGAATCTTCAATCGGCCGAAACGCCCAGTGCTGCCGCGCCTTCGTCCAGTCGTAGGAAGGAGTAGGCAGCGCGGTTTGCGCAATAGCCGCAGTCCGGGGATCGGGAGCGCCCATTTTCACCCAAGCCACCAGGCTCTCCAATTCGTTCGGTTCGAGCGCTTTCCCAGGAGGCATCTCCAGGTCTTTGTTGGAGCGGCGTACCGCGGAGATCAAAAGGCTGTCTTCGGGCTTTCCCGCTGTCACTACTGGAACGCCGGATTTCCCACCGCGTAGCATGCCCGCTCTCGAATCGAGCAGCAAGCCGCCCATCGGCTTGTCGAGCTGGGAGCTATGGCAGCCATAGCAGCGTGCGGCTAGAAGGGGCCGCACGTTCTTTTCGAAGAACTCGATTCCGTCGGGACTTGGGGACTGAGCCGTCGCTACTCCACCGAGCAGGAAGACCGCGCTGATTGTCCGAAATGCCGGCACAGTTTAATCGTACCTCGATCAATCCTGCCGTAAGGCCAATACGGGATCGATTCGGGCCGCCCGCCGCGCCGGCAGCCATCCTGCCACGAAAGCCACCGTGGCCAGAACCACGCTCACGCCTATAAATGTCAGGGGATCGGCCGGCGAGACATTGAACAGCAGCGTTCCGATGAGCCGCGTGACCGCCAGCGCCCCCACTACGCCTGCCCCTATGCCGAGCAGCGTAAGCCGCATTCCTTGCCCCACCACCAACCGCAATACATCGCCCGGCCGCGCTCCGAGCGCCATCCGGATCCCGATTTCATTGGTCCGCTGCGCCACCGTGTACGCCATCACGCCAAAGATGCCAATGCATGCCAGCAGCATCGCGAGCACGCCGAAGATGCCGAACAATGCCGCGCCCATTCGTGGAGCCCACAACCCGCCTGCCATCGATTGTTGGATGGGAGTAGGCCCGCTAAGCGCAAGATCTTCGTCCAACTTCTGAACCCGCTCCAGGACCGTGGGCATGATCGGGGAGGGGTTTGCCTCCGTCAAAACGTGTAACGAGACGGAGGGGCTGACCTCCTGATCGAGCGCCATGTAAATTACCGGTGAAGGCTGTTCCGTCAGCGCATACGTGACGCTGTTCTTCACGATACCAACCACTTGCCGGGTCTGATTATCGACGGCCATACGGATGCGCTTCCCAACTGCATTTTGACCAGGCCAGAACTTGCGGGCCATCGCCTCATTCACTACTACTACTCGAGCCGTGTCGCGGCGGTCGAAATCGGAGATATTGCGGCCTGCCACCAAGGGGATGCGCATGGTGTCGAAGTAGCCCGGTGAAACGGCGTTTCTGAGCGCCAGCATACCGTCCGGATTCGCATCTTGGCCTTCGGTGATCACGGTCATCATCATGCCTCCGCCCATCGGCGGGTTGGAAGCCAGGGCCGCGTTGCGAACGCCGGGCATCGACATCGCCTGGTCCAGCACGGAGTGGAAAAATTGAAGGGAGCGCTGCGGAGGATAGCGACGCGGCGAAATGTCGAAGTTGACGGTGAAAAGATTGTGAGTCTCGAATCCCGGGTCAAAGCTCTGCATGTTTTTCATGCTGCGGACGAACAAACCCGCGCCGATCAAGGCCACCAGCGCGAAGGCCACCTCTGAAACAACCAGTGCCGGCAGTAAGACGCTTCGTCGCGCCGTACCGCCGCGTCCACCGGTCTTCAAAATTCCACTCAAATCGCCGACGGAAGTTCTTAAAGCCGGCGCCAGTCCGAACAACAAACCCGTCAATAAAGTCACGCCCGCGGTAAAAGCCAGAACGCGCAAATCCAAACGCAGCGCGATGCTGTTTTGCAGCAGAAAGGGGGGATGAAATAACCACAGCAATCGGCATCCCCAATACCCGATTACCAGGCCCATGACGCCGCTCGCGAAGGAGAGTATCAAACTCTCGGTGAGCAACTGACGAATGATTCGGCCGCGCCCGGCGCCCAATGCGGTTCGAATCCCCATTTCGCGCGCGCGCTTCGCGGATCGGGCAAGCAATAGGTTGGCCAGATTCACGCTTGCAATCAGCAGCACCAGGCCCACCACCGCGCTCAATGCGATACTGGCGGTCACCGCCTGATCATGCAGGTAACCAAGCGCCCCGTCCGACAAGGACGACGTCTCCATTGTCTGGCCCTTGTTGGCATCGGGATACTCCTGCTCCAAACGCGCGGCGATCGTCTTCAGCGCGGCCGAAGCCCGCGCCTGATCCATGCCCGGCTTCAAACGTCCGAACATGTTCAGCAAGCGCATGCGTCTCTGGTTGAAATAGGCTTCCCAAATTCCACTGAGCGCTTGCGCGTGCATGCTGATTGGAATGAAAACCATTTCCGGCTTGCTGATGGTGACGGTTCCCTTGAAATCCGGCGGAGTGACGCCAATGACCGTGTACGCTACCGAGTTCAACATAATCGAGCGTCCGATCACCGCGGGATCGGCCCCGAATTGGCCAGCCCAAAGGCTGTAGCTCAGCACCACCACCGCATTCGCGCCGGGCTTTTGATCCTCATCCGCGAAAAACAACCGTCCCAAAGCGGGCTTGACTCCCAGCACGTCGAAAAAATTCGCCGACACCAAAGTGACCAGCTCGCGCCGGGGTTGACCTAGTCCGGTAAGAGTCACGTTTTGCCACATGAAGGCGGCGAAGCCCGAGAAAACGTTATTCTGTTCGCGAAAATCTAGATAGTTCAAATACGACGTGGGGGTGCGAACGTAATTTGCCACGAACGTCTGCGAGACGTGATCCACCGTGTAAACCTGCATCACCCTCGCCGCATCCTGAACCGGCAACGGATTCAGAAACACCGCGTTGGTGAGGGTGAAGATGGCCGTGTTCGCGCCAATTCCCAACGCGAGCGAGAGCACCGCAACTGCCGTAAATCCCGGACTCCGGGCCAGCGTGCGTAAACCATATTTGAGGTCTTGCAGCAGGGATTCCATAGCTCACCCTAGGGTAGTGTCCACAAGCTAAACAATCGCGTCGAAGCTCGTGGGGCGGACCCCCTGGTCCGCGGCCGACGCCCATGTCGGCCATTCTCCAGGCCCGTCAACAAAATTTGACCATCACCAAATTTGACCATCACCAAGCCGGCCGGGGGGCCGGCCGCGGACCAGGGGGTCCGCCCTACTCTTTCCGCGCGTATATCGGATTGCCCAGCTACTTTTTGGACACTACACTAGATATCATACGGCATAGGGAAGGCCGAAATGCGAATCACAGCGAACATTTAATTAAAATCGCCCTATTTTCATCCACTTGCGAGATTCGCCGGCGGGCAAAGGCGGTGCTCACGTTTAGAATTCAGTTAGAAAGGACTTGCAATATGAAGAAGGTCGTGAAGCGCATCATTGACGAAGTCACGAAAAAGCAGAAGCCGAAAAAGAGCGAAACCTCGCCGCCCAAGGCGCCCCCGAAGGCTGCCGAACTGGATCAGGATCCCGGTGGTGGATTCAATCCGGATCATAGTTTTCCACAAACGTGAGGGGGAACGACGGCTGGAATAGGACGCAAGGAATCCGATGAATGTGTTGGGTTCGTTTTGTCAGGAAGCAAGCAATAGGATGAATGCGTCGCGGCGGTTTGGGTTCGTTTTGCAGGAAGCTTTGAAAAATCGCTCCAAGATCAACACAGGCAAGAATGCCAGTGCCACAATTTGCACGAACGTGTGGCCCAGGCATTCTTGCCTGTGTTCTTCCGAAAATACGCGCAAGCTGTTGAAACTGGGATGCCGCCGAAACCGCGTATTTTCAGCCTCTGGAGTGGCCGTCAGCGGCTATACCCTTCGGTTTGCGATTCTTCACAACTTCTCAGTCTCGGGAAGCAAGGACTGCGATGAATAGGTCGCCGGGTCGTGGGTTCGTTTTGTCGGGAAGTAAGAAACAAGATGAACGGGTCGTTGGGTTCGTTCTTGAAAATCGGATGCGAAAACCGTACGGCGGCCGGATTGATGGGTGTAGCCCCGGTGATGACGGCGGAATCCTGTAGAACAAAGGTGTACCCGGCCGCCAAAATCTACCCCCTCGCGTAATTCGAGAATCTGGACGATAATGGAAACAGACACCTGGCAATCATAAGGAAGGTCCCATGCAGAAGTTTGCCGCATTCGTTGTGGCGTTTGCGTGTTCGTCTATCACTTTCGGACAAGAGTCCGCGCCCATCCGCCCCAAAGCTGGAAAGGTCCAGATCTTCAAGGAATCCGATCTCAAACCCGGAATGAAAGGCTATGCCTGGACGGTGCTTTCGGGCTCCGAACCGGAAGCGATTCCCATTGAGATCGTAGGAATTCTCAAGAACCAGTGGGGCCCCAAGCAGGACATCATTCTCGGCAAGATGGGCGGCAAGGCGATTCGCACCAACGTCGCGGGGGGGATGAGCGGCAGTCCGGTCTACATTGACGGCAAGCTGGTGGGAGCGGTGGCGTTGCGTTTCAGCGTGTTCTCGCCGGACGCGATTTGCGGGATCACTCCTATCGAGCTGATGCTCGAAGTCAACGATTTTGACGATTCGCGTCCCACCGACTCTCGTACGCCGGATAAAGTCGTGGCGCGGGAATCTATTAATATTCCTCCGGGCATGCTTGGGCAAGTAGTATCCGCCGGCGCTTCGGGCAATTTACCGGCGAACTTCAGCATGGTTCCCATCGAGACCCCCATCAGCTTCGCGGGGTTCCACGAAAACGTATTGCGCGAATTCGGACCGTTCTTCCAGCAAATGGGAATGACCGTCGCGGCGGGTGGCGCCGGCAGCACACTGGCGGATGCGAAGCCGGCGCCCGGCTGGCAAAATTCGCTGCAACCCGGCGACGCGGTAAGCGCCGTGCTGGTGACCGGCGACATGAGCATGAGCGGCATGTGCACCGTCACCTATAACGACGGGAAGCACATGCTCGCCTGCGGCCATCCGATGTTCAACCTCGGCCCGGTGGAAATGCCGATGGCCAAGGCCGATGTGCTGATGACGTTGGCTTCGCAATTCCAACCGAACAAATTCGGAAACGCGACCGAGATTGTCGGCGCGCTTCGTCAGGACCGGCATAGCGCCATCATGGGCGAGATGGGCGCCACGGCCGCCATGGTCCCCATCACCGTCAAAGTGCGCTCTTACGGCGACAGCAACGTCATCCGCAAAGAGAAAATTCTCCACTACAGTGTTTTCGTGCAGCAAAAGTGGACGCCCTACCTGATGATGATGACGCTGTTCAACTCCATTTCAGGGCTGAACGATTTTGCCGAGGAGACCACCTACCGCTTGAGCGGCAAAGTGGAATTGGAAGGCCAATCGGGCTTCGCGATTTCCACCATGCTGACCTCCAACGAAGCGCCGGCGCCCGC
The DNA here is from genome assembly GCA_955652915.1 of uncultured Bryobacteraceae bacterium. Taxonomy (GTDB): domain Bacteria; phylum Acidobacteriota; class Terriglobia; order Bryobacterales; family Bryobacteraceae; genus Palsa-89. Next base: position 3,311 of record CATPCJ010000327.1, on the reverse strand, counting down.
GCCCATCCAGCTCGCGGGCTGGTGGGGAGATAAGTTCAACCGCCTGTTCCTGAATTCGGTTCACATGCCCAAGCTGAAAAGTGTGGATGCCGTCATCGACATTCTTCCGGAGCGGCGGGTGGCCACTATCGAGAACGCGTGGATTCCATCCAGTGAGGTGGAGGCGGGATCGGAAGTCCCCCTGAAGGTTTTCCTGCGGCCCTATCGCGGCGAGCGTCTGGAGCGCGATTTCACCTTGAAGATCCCGCCGGGACTGTCCAAGGGGGAGCATCGCATTTTGCTCAGCGACGCGGATACTTTGAATCACATGCAGACCATGGCCGGAATGTCCGACCGCTTTATCGATCTGCCTCAAACGGTGTCGCTCATCAATCAGGAACGCAGCAACAACAAGCTCTACATTTCCCTGGTTGAGCCGCGCCCCACCGTGTTCTACGAAGATAAGACGCTCCCGAGTCTTCCGGCCTCGATCGTGAACGTGATGCAGACCGGACGCACAGCCAGCCGCCGCCTGGTCAGCTCTTCGGAGAGCGCCGTGGAGCAAGGCAGCATTCCGTTCGAACTGGTGGTCGACGGAAGTTACTCGCTCCGAGTCATGGTGAAATAACAACTCCACAGGTAATTAGTCGACAAATGAAAATTTCGATCTCGTCCCGCGCGGGAATCCTTACTCTCGCCAGCATGGCCTTTTGCTTCGCCGTCGAAACCAAGTTTTGGCAGCAAGGCGACCGGACAGATTTTGAAAAGGGCACGCTTCATCGTCTTTCCCTGCGCAGCGACGGCCGCATTTTCCTGGCGCCCGAATTTCCCGAAATCTTCGACTCGTCGACGCCTTATCTCTGGGCCATCGCGTCGGACTCCAAAGGCAACCTCTACACGGCGGGCGGCGGCTCCGGCAGCGGCTCGGCGAAGCTCTTCATGCTGGATCCGTCGGGCAAGAGCCGTACCTTGGCCGAGCTGGAAGGTCTGGAGATCCATGCCATAGCGGTGGATTCGAGCGACGACGTCTACGCCGCGACGGACCCTGACGGAAAGGTCTACAAGATTTCCGCCGACGGAAAATCGCGAGTGTTTTACGATCCGCGCCAAAAATATATCTGGACCATGGCCTTCAACAGTAAGGGCGACCTCTTCGTGGCGACGGGCGACCAGGGCGAGATTCATCGCGTGTCGCGCGACGGTAAGGGTTCTGTCTTTTTCAAAACGGAAGAGACTCACGCCCGCTCGCTGGCCATTGATGCCCAGGATAATCTGGTGGCCGGCACGGAGCCGGGCGGATTGATTCTGCGTGTCTCGCCGGCGGGCCGGGGATTCGTGCTCTATCAGGCGCCCAAGCGCGAAATCACCGCCGTCGCCATCGCCAAGGATGGTTCAATTTATGCGGCCGGAGTCGGTAATAAGACCGCAACGTTCACCCTTGGCGCACCGCCACCGTCAACGCCTGCGCCGGCTCCATCCGCGCCGGCGAATCCACCGGCATCTGGAAGCACCGGTCCGTTGCGTAGTACGCCACCGCCCACTCTCAATACGGGCGCCCCGGCGATACTGGGTGGCTCCGAAGTTTACCGCATCAACCCGGATGGATCGCCACGAAGAGCGTGGTCGAGCGCGCAAGACATCGTGTATGCAATCGGCTTCGATCAATCCGGCCGGACTCTGCTCGGAACCGGAAATAAGGGAAAGATTTACCGGCTGGATACCGATGTTCTCAGCACGCTGCTGGTGGATGCGTCGCCCACGCAGGTGACCGGGTTCGGACGGGGATCGCATGGCGAATTGTATGTCGTCACCGGCAATATCGGAAGGGTTTACCGCTTGGGTGCGGAGTCCGAGAAGAGCGGGACATTCGAAAGTGACGTGCTGGATGCCGGAGCGTTCGCTTACTGGGGCCGGATAGGATATCGCGGGGCCGGGAATATTCGTGTGTCCACGCGCAGTGGGAATCTCAACCGTCCGGAAAACAATTGGAGCGCCTGGGCGCCCCTGGCCGATTCCGGCGCGCCCTCCGTTTGTGAGTCCTGCGGAGGCGGCCGCGCCAGTTCTCCCTCGGCCCGGTTCCTGCAATTCAAAATTGACATCGCGGCGTCTTCCAGCGTGCCATCGCCCGAAATTTCCTACGTGGAGATTGCCTATCTTCCCAAGAATGTGGCGCCGTCGGTGGATGAAATTGAAGTGACGCCGCCGAACTATCGCTTTCCTACCCCGATTCTTTCGATCGCGCCGTCCAATAGTATTACCTTGCCGGCGCTCGGTCAACATCGTCGGGCTACCGCTTCCAGCGGCTTGGAAGTTGGGAGTTCGCAAACCATGAGCTACGCCAAAGGCCACATCGGCGCGCGTTGGGCCGCTTCCGATGAAAATGGCGACAGTCTGATTTACAAAATCGAAATCCGCGGCTGGAAGGAATCCAACTGGAGACTCCTGAAGGACAACGTGAAGGAGAAATCCATCAGTTGGGACACCACGGCTTTTCCGGACGGCGAGTACGTGCTGCGCGTAACGGCGTCGGACGCGCCCAGCAATCCGCGCAACGAAGCTTTGCAAGCCGCGTTGGTAGGCGATCCGTTCCTGATCGACAACACCCCGCCGCAAATTCTGAACTTAGCGGCGGTCACATCCGGCAACAAGATCGAAGTTCGCTGGAAAGCGCGCGACGCGCGCAGCGATATCGACAAGGCCGAGTATTCCGTGAATGGCGGCGAGTGGCTGCTGATACAGCCGGTCAACAAGCTGTCGGATTCTCCCGAAGAAGAGTACCATCTGACGATCGATCGTCCATCGCCGGGCGAGCTGGTAATCGCGGTCAGGGTAACGGATGAATACGACAATCAAACAGTCGACAAAGTAGTAGTGAAATAACGTTGAACGCCCAAACAGAACCGCGGCCGTTGGCCTGAGGTCTCCTCTACGGGCGGCCTTGTCCGCTGACAAGTTGAGGCTTTACGACAGCCCCTCGCCAAGGGAGCCGTACCGCTCCCCAACGTGCCACGCTGGCTGACGCGCGCGGTTCCGCTGCTACCTGGAGGGCACTCCCGATTCAGAGGTCTTGCAGATCTCTGCGGAAGCGGGCCGCGTGCTGGTTTCACGAGATGTCGCGACGATGCCCGGCGACTTTGAGCGATTCATTTCGCGGCGCACATCCCCCGGCGTTCCGTTAATTCCGTCGCGCGGATCGATCAGTGCGGTGATCGAGGGGCTGTTGCTGGTGTGGCTGACTTGGCGGGACGAGGATCTCCACAATCGAATTCGCTGGCTTCCGCGATCGCGGTGGCGACGTAGAGACCGCTCGCAGCAGTGTCCATTCTATCCGG
>CATPCJ010000326.1 GCA_955652915.1 uncultured Bryobacteraceae bacterium | reverse complement strand
GTACAGACGCAATGTCATAGGCGTTGGCCACGCCGGTCGGTGTCTCAATCATGATGGTGACCAGCATATTGTCGTTGATCGTCTGGCGATAATTACCAAAGCCGCCCCAGAGGCTCGCGGCCTGGCCGGCGCCGGCGCTGCGCCGTCCCACTGGCGGATACCTCGCCCATTTGACGGCTTCGCGTGTCCGGTCGACATCGTCCACGGTGGGGATGATCACGCCCAGCACGCCGATGTCGGTGGCGTGTTGAATGTGCCATTCCTGCGCGTCGGGAAGGCGGATCATGGGCGTCGCCGCGACATGCGGACACGCGGCGATCATGGCTTCGACGTCCCTGAACTCCAGCGTGCTGTGCTGCATTTCAAACCAGGTGTAGTCGTAATGTTTCGCCGCTTCGCAATAGGCGGCGGGGTCGGCCTTCGATTGCGTGAAGCTGAACACCTGCTTGCCGTCCAGGAGCTTTTGCTTGGTGGTGTTATACAATTTCGGTTTCGCCGGCTGGCTCTGCGCAACCGCCAGGCCGCCTATCAGCGCGATAAGAATCGTACAGGGAATCGTAATTGACTTCATGCTCGGCAAGTATATCTCAGAAATAAAGTTTCATGCTGAGCTGCACGTTTCTAGGATCGCGCGTGGAGCTGATTTGTCCGCTTGTGCCGCGCGTTGCCGCGGTCACCGGATCGCCCGGATTCACGGCGGTAATCGAAGTGCTCGGGTTGCCCCACTGCGTATGGTTCAGCGTGTTAAAGGTTTCAAACCGGAACTGAAGTTTCACGCGCTCACTGAACTGTGTGTTCTTGAAGAGCGATGCGTCCCATTGATTGATGTGCGGGCCGCGGATAATGCCCTTGCCCGTGCCTCCCAGCGTTCCGTCCAACGCCCGCGCAAAGACCAGCGGGTTGTACCAGTTCAACCGGTCCTGCACGTCGGGAATCACGTTTCCGCCGATGTAGTTGGCCCGAACGGTGCCGTTGAACACCATGCCGGGATTCCCGCTCGAGGTGATGGTTAGCGGGGTTCCGCTCTGGAATTTGTAAATGCCGGAGACTTCCCAGCCGTTCAAGAGGCCCTTCGCGATCCTGCTGCCCGGGAGCAACCTGGTACCCAGTTTGGGCAGTTCATACACATAATCGACGCTGACCACGTGCGTCCGGTCGAAGCCCGCCAATCCGTATTCACGCCTGCGGTCCAGATAATTCGCGATGCTATTGTTGTCCGCATCCACGATGTCCATCGCCTTCGACCAGGTGTAGCCCAGGTTCATCGTGAAGCCGGTGGTGTATCTGCGGCTAATGCGTGTTTGCAGCGCGTTGTAATTGCTGTTCGCGCCGAAATCGGTGTAGGTCACCGTGCTGTAGCCCTTGTAGGGCACAACCGCATTATTCAAGTTACCGTTCAGCGCCAGAATGTTCGTGTTCACCGTAGTGCCCAAGGGCAGTTGATTCAAGTTCCGGCCATATTGCAGGTGGTTGGAGATGTTACCGGTATAGGTGGCATCCAGCGATGTCTTGGAGAAAAGCTGTTGCTGGATTCCCAAGCTCCAGGAATAAATCGTCGGAATCTTGCCATCCTTATTGAAAGCCACGACGGATACTGGAAACCGTGTGCCGCCGCCCACCAAAGATGGATTGATGTTATCGACATTTCCACCGTAGATCGTGGGCGTGTAATTCAGAGGCGGATTGCCGACGCTGCTGAAATTGAAAACGTTCTGCTGAATTCGTTCGAAGGATGTGCCGCCGCCGCCGCGAATCGCCGTCTTGCCGTTGCCGAACACGTCCCAGGCAAAGCCCAGCCGGGGGGAGACCTGATTTTTGCGGTGCATGGCGAAGCCCGAAGGAATTCCGGCCGCCCCTTCCACGATGGTGCCATTGAACGGATCGCCGCTTCCCGGCAGAATCCTTCCCTTCTGCGGTCCGGCGGCGATATCTATCTGCACCGCCTGGGCCGCATCGTATAGGCTCGGATCGAAGTAATGCGCCAGGTACTTTCCGTAGGTGGAAGTTGGACCTTGATAGACGTATCTCACCCCTAAATCCAAAGTCAAATTGCGCCGGACCTTCCACGAATCCTGCGCGTAGAACTCGGTCCCCAGGAAAGCGAGGCTGGCGTAATAGATGCCGTCGGTTTGCGAAGCGCTCAGATAGTTTCCCAGCAGCAGGTTGGCCAAACCATTATTAGTGTCGTTGGGATTGTTCACGCCCGTGCCGAAATTGATATTGATGGCGTCGGTCCAGGTCGGCTGCTGTCCGTTGATATTTTTGTTGATGAAGATACCAGTCTTGAAAACGTGCTTGCCGTGGACGATGGTGAAGTTGTCGCTCCAGGCGAGAGTCTTCCCCTCGCTCGCCCAGCCGGCGTTGAAGCTGCCGAAGCCGCACGGCGTGCCGCAACCGGCAATGGTGGGATAGCGGTTGTCCTTGTTCACGCCGGAGTAGAGTTCGGGGAACTGGAATCCCAGCTTGGTGCGGTCGTAAGAAACCGGGTCTGTAGCGGGGACCACGTCCACAACCTGGGTGAGGTGATTGTACGTGAAGACGAACTCGTTGGTCATGTTCGCCGAAACCACATTCACCACGTTCAATCCCCAACTGGCGCCCGGCTTCTTGCGGTATTCCGGAAACACCGGGAACGAAGTTGTGCTGAAGATCCCCAGGCCGGTGCTCTCACGCTGGGCGTCATCCGCCCAGCGAATGAAGATATTGGTTTTTGGACTCAGGTTATAGTCCACGCGCGCCACTTTTCCGTTCTTGTAGAACAGGTAACTGTCGTTCAGCGGCACGCGGACGTCTTCGGGAACATTCGGCGTGGGCGGAGCATTGGAGCGGTCCAGCCTGTTCAAGACCTTCAGGAACGCCTGAGCGTTCTTGCTCCACAGGTTCGCGGGAACTATATTGTTGGGAAACGGAATGCCGCCAGTGATATTTCCGGCCGCGTTGCGCACGATGGTGCCGGGCTGGAAAACCGTGCCCGTGTTAAAGCTGGTGCCCGCGATGTTTACCGGGCTGCCGTTGGCGTTGAAGCGGAACAGTTTGCTGAAATCGCCCGCCAGCAATTCGGGACGGTAGGCATCGACGAAGGCCGGGCCATTCGGCCGGGTCGCGCGGGTTCCTTCAAAATTGAAGAAGAAAAACAGCTTGGTCTTCGCACGGGTGGAGATGCGCGGAATGTAGGCTGGGCCGCCGATATTGCCGCCGAACTGGTTATAGCGCAGTTTGGCTTTGGGCTGGTTCTGTAGATTGCGGAAGAAGGAATTCGCATCCAGCGCATCGTTGCGGGCGAAATCGTATGCCGTTCCGTGGAACTGCCTGGTGCCGCTTTTGGTGGTGGCGCTGATCATGACCCCCGCGCTCCTGCCGTACTCCGCGTTGAATGTGCTGGTCTGTAGTTTGAACTCGCCCACGGCATCCAGGCTGACTTGCGTGTACTGGCCGTCGTTGGCGCCGACGTCGGTATTGATTCCGCCGTCCAGCGAAGCGTTGTTCATGCTGCCGCGAAGGCCGTTGGTGTTCCAGTTATTGGTGCTGTTGAAGGCCAGGCGGAAGTCGGATAGATCGTTCGAGACAACTCCCGGCAGGGTCTTCATCAGATTCTGGAAGTCGCGTCCGTTCAGGCTCAGCTCATTCACCTGGCGATCGGTGACCACAAACGAGTGCTGCCCGCTACTGGTATCCACCAGCGGCACCGTGGCGTTCACCGTGATGGACTCGGTGACGGCGCCGATCTCCATCACAACCTTTCCAAGACTCATGGACTGCTGGAGGTCGAGCGCCAAGCCGCGGCGTTCCACGGTCTTGAAGCCTTTCCGTTCCGCCTTCACGGTATAAGTCCCGGCGTTCAGCGGGCTCAGTTCGAAAGACCCATCCGCTTGGGACACGCTTTGACGCACGACCAGGCCCTTGGCCTCATCGGAAGCGGTGACCTTCGCGCCCGGCACCGCGGCGCCTTGATGGTCCGTCAGAACACCCTGCAGGGATCCATTTTGGCCGAACGCCGGAATAAGCATTCCGAAGGTGGCGCTCAGTAGTAGGCAGAGACGCCGGGGTCGCTGGTATGTCATGAGTGTATTTCCTCTACATCCCGGGTATTCGCAGGATATGCTAAACGTGTTGTCGAACATTCTCTCAGATTCCACGGAGCGGCGGATTCTTCGCGGGTCAAGTGGATAAGTGGTATGCTTACCCGAAATGAGAATTTGCGTACTCGACGATTCCTACGAACAGTCTGAGACGCTTTTCAAGCAGTTCGATTTTCTCCCCGATCCGATTCGCTATCTCGAAGGGCACGATTGCGAGCGGCACTTTTTGCACAAAGCCACGGCGGTGAAGCAAGTACTCGAGCTATCCAAGCGCGGTTTTGATGTGTTCCTCAATCTGTGCGACGGCGCCTGGGACGAAGATCGCCCGGGCATTGAAGTGGTGCAGACCTTGGAACGCATGAACCTGGCGTTCACCGGCGCCACGTCGTCTTTTTATGAGCCGTCGCGCCAGATGATGAAAAGGATCTGCCACTATTGCGACATTGGCACGCCCGCGCACGTTTTTGCTTCGAGCGCCGGGGACATCGAAGCGGCGGCCGATTCCTTGCGATTTCCGCTCATCGTGAAACACCCATGTGGATATGCCAGCGTCGGCATCACCCAAGCTTCCCGCGTCGAAATCCCGAAGGAGCTGCGAATCCAGGCGGCCAAGACGATCGGCGATTTCGGCGCGGCGCTGATCGAGGAATTCATCGAAGGACGCGAGTTCACGGTGCTGGTCGCCGAAGACCCCGACGGAGGCGCGCCGATTGTCTATCAACCCGTCGAAGTCGTTTTTCCCCAAGGTGAATCGTTTAAACATTTCGATCTCAAGTGGAAAGACTACGAGCTAATGTCGTGGGCCGCCTGCCAGGACGCGCTGTTGGCCTGCCGGCTGAAAGAGATTTCGCAAAAGTTCTTCATCGGTCTGGGTGGCACGGGCTACGGACGCTGCGACATCCGCATGAATAACATTGGCGATCTCTTCATGCTTGAAATCAATCCGAACTGCGAGCTGTTTTATCCTCCCGGCGACGAGGGCAGCGCCGACTTTATTCTGTTAAACGACCCCGCCGGACATCGGGGCTTTGTCGATACGATCTTGAGATCCGCCCTGAAGCGAAACGCCAAACAGGTAGTGAAATGGGAGGTCCGCCTCGGCGCCGAAGGTCACTACGGGATGTACGCCGCGCAACCGATCGCGGAAGGATCTCCGATCGAGCAATATGAAGAACAGCCGCACGTGCTGGTGAGCAAGAGCCACGTCCTGAAAAACTGGGACTCGGCGCGGCAGCGCTTATTCGCGCGTTACGCCTATCCGGTCACCGACGAAATCTATGTAATGTGGAGCAACGATCCGGCGCAGTGGAAACCCATCAACCATTCCTGCGATCCCAATGCATGGCTGGACGGTCTCAATCTGGCGGCCCGCCGGAACATTCGCGCAGGCGAGCAGATCACGATGGATTACGCGACGTTCTGCAACGACTCGTTGGAGCAGTTTAACTGCACTTGCGGATCGCCGGATTGTCGACGAATAATCCGAGGCACCGACTACCAGCGTCCACTGTTGTCACGTTATGGCTCGCACATTTCCGACTACGTAAAGTCGAAGACTAAACGGCGCGGTTAGCCGTACGAACATAGGCCAGCGCGACTACTTTGTCTAAAGCGGGTGAATAGGCCGCCGAAGTTATTTCGGTTCCTCCCTCTAACTTCGTGCCTGCCGCCGGCGGCTCTTTGGCCTCTAGCTGCAATGGCATCAGCACCCGGTGGACCTGGCCGCGCGATCGAACACGCTCCACAATTTCCTGTCCCAGATAGCAGCCTTTGCTGAAATGCAGCGCGTGCGGTTGATTGGCCTCTTGCGCGAGAAAGCGCTCGCTGAGATCTTCGCCGTAGCGTGCCCGGCCGTGCTCCAGCCGCACCACACGGAACGCCTCCGCATCCGCGGCGACAGCGCCCGCGGCTTCGAGCGCCGCCAGTAACTGTTCCTTTTCCGAAGTGGGCGCAAAGATGAAAAATCCGGGGCTGCCCGTTGCGCTCAAGCGTGCTACCAGACGTGCGCCCCATTCCGCACTGGAGTAATCGGCTTCGGGGATCGGAGCGCCGGCGGCTTCCAATACGGCTCCGGATTTCGGTCCTTCCACGGCGATGGTCGCGGTGTCCGGTGTGACGTCTTCCAGCGTCACGTCGTCGGCGATGATGTAGCGATCCAGGTGCTGATAGATTTTTTCGCGACTCTCGGGTTCCAGATCGAGCAGAAAATGATCCGGGCGGCACAGAATATTCACGTCGGACAGAATGCGGCCTTGAGTGGTGAGGAAGAACGCATAGCAACCGGCGCCGGGGGTGAGCTGCTGGACGTGGTTGGTGGTCATCGCGTGCAAAAGGCGCGCGCGATCCTCGCCGGTCAACTTGATTTTGCCGCGCGCGGAGAGATCCAACCATGCCGCGCCGGTGCGAAGCGCTTCGTAGCCGTTCATCGAAGTGAAATCCAGCGCAGGTACGCTGAAATCGCAATCACTATCAACCCGGTAATAACCATGCCGGTCAGCCAGCGGCTGCGCTTCGCTTCGGAGGCATCCGGCATGGTGTATAGAATCGCCACCGCGAAGATGTGCAGGACAAATAGAAACTTGATCCCGATCCACATGTGATAGTGCGGCGGATAACCGGACTTGCTCCAGTAATTGTAAAGTCCCGAGCCGAGCGCTGTGACCAGGACCGTATACAACAGTGGACGGAAGCTTTCGACGACTCGTCTCCCCAGCCTTCCCGCCTCGGATTCTCCGAGCGTTGCCAACACCGGCGCCAGCGCGAATCTGGCGTAGATAAAGCCGCCAATCAACGTTACGATGGAGCTGATGTGGATCCATCGCATACACACCGCTAGCACCGCGCGCACTGAAGGCTCCATAATTCGAGTATAGAGTATGATTCACGAAATCCTTCCAGTTGGAATATTGCAATGCAATTGCTCGATCTTCGGCGACGAGCAGACGCGCGAGGCGGTGGTGATCGATCCCGGCGCCGCGATCGAAGAGATTCAAGCGATCCTGGCCAAGCATCGATTGCGCGTGAAAGCCATTGTTATCACGCATGCGCATATCGATCACATCGGCGGCGCGCAGAAACTAAAAGCGGCCACCGGCGCGCCGGTCTACATGAATGCCAACGATCAGGAGCTGGCCGACGGGCTGGATGTGCAGGCCGGCTGGCTGGGAATGGAGACTCCGGAAAAACCTTCAATCGACGTGACTGCGCGCGACGGCGACAGTCTGGTGCTGGGGCCCGCTGAGTTTCACGTGTTGCACACACCGGGGCACACGCAGGGCAGCATCAGTCTGTGGATTCCGGCGGAGAACAAAGTGGTGGCGGGCGATACGCTGTTCAAGGACAGCATCGGCCGTACGGATTTGCCGGGCGGGAATTCGCGCCAGATCTTGCGGTCCATTCATGAGAAGTTGATGCCGCTGGATGGCGGGACAGTGGTGATTCCGGGTCATGGCCCGAATACGACGATTGGCCGGGAGCGGGAGAGGAATCCGTTCCTGCAGGGCATGTAGGGGCTACAGGAAACCTAAACAGGACGCTCCGCTTGACTTAGCGCGGCCTCGCAGGCTGCTGCATCGAGATTCGTCTCGATGCTCGGCGAGGGAAGAGCCTCGAGACGAGTCTCGAGGCCGCAGACATGAGTGTCCGCGCCACGTGCATACTCGAGCGTTTCATTGTTGTTGTTGCTCGGCGGAGCGGCGGTCCGGGTCGGATTTTTCCTCGAGGACCGCGGACCAGTCTTCGGATTCCATTTCGGTTTCGGGCGGCGGTGGTTTGTCGGAAGGGGCCACGCGCACCGCTACCGTCAATTCACTTGACGCGCTGCCTTTGAAGACGCCGCGCGTTGGTGGAACGTCGGCATAGTCGCGTCCTACCGCGGTACGAACATGAGTTTCGCCGGCAAGAATATTGTTGGCGGGATCGAAGCCCACCCATCCGATATTCGGCAAGTAGACCTCGACCCAGGCGTGAGTGGCGCCCTCGGTGGAACGCAGCGTCTCACCCGCCCGGTGAAACAAATATCCGCTGACGTAGCGGCATGGAATTCCCAGACCGCGGACCAGCGCGATCATGATGTGCGCATAGTCCTGGCAAACGCCGCGGCGGCTTTCGAGGGCATGGTCCACCGTGGAATCGACGCGCGTACTTTTCGGCACGTAGGCGATAGAGCGGTAGATGGCGGCATTCAATCCGCCGACGAGCTGCAACGGATCCCGATCGCGCGCCGCCTCCCTGGAAGGCACCTGCAGTTCTTGCGCGAAGGCTTGGATCATACCGGTCCACAGCGCGAAGTGACTGGGCGACAGCAGCTCCCAAAAATCGCCCTGTGCCAGGTGCGCGTCCAGTTGCCGCCAAGCGTCGCCGTCAAGCTGCCGGGGAAGCGAGGCAGCGGGCGTGACATCCACCGTCGCCTCCGCGATGATCGTCAGATGCCGATGGGCGCTGGGCACGTCGAAGTGATGCACCACGTTACCCAGATAATCCCGGTAGGATTGCACGCGGGTCCGCGGAGCAACCTCAACCTGAAAACTAAGGCAGCGCTGCAGACCTTCCGAGCGAGGCTGCATGCGCAGCTCCATGATGCTTTCGCTGACCGGCGACGAATAACGGAACTTGGTGAGATGACGAATGGAATAGAACACTACGCCTCCAACGCCGCGTCGATGGGATAGGTGATATAGACCTGATAGATTCCGGCGTGGATGCCGCCGCAGAGACGCCGGATGGTCAGCGAGAAATCATGCAGGTTGGCCATGATTTCTTCGAGAGGCGTGTAACTCAACGCGGATGTAAGACGGCCGGCAAGTTTATTGAGGCGATCGGATTTTCTGGCAGTGGTGGCATGAACCGCCTCCAGCGACCTGCGCAGGTGGTCGACCGCGAATCGAACCGAATGGGGGAACTCCGAGTTCATGAGCAGAAACTCGGCCACCCTTTCGGGCCGCAAGTCGGCGGTATACACTTTGCAGTATGCTTCGAAGGCGGTGCAACTGCGGAGGAGACCGATCCACTCCACGTGGTCCAAAGCGTTGAGGTCCGCCCCTTCTTGAAAGAAGCCGGCAAAATGCAGATCGATCAGACACGCGGTGGCCTGCACGCGCTCCATGAAGCGGCCCACCTGGATAAACTGCCAGCCTTCCCCATGGATCATGGTGGAATCCGTGATGCCTTGAAAAGTGTGGGAACTTTGCGTGACGTTGTAGAGCAGCTCGTGGGGCCGGGAGTACCAAAATTCGGGTGTTCCCATGCGTTTCGACTCGTGAAAGAGACGATTCAGGTCCTCCCACATTTCCGAGCTGATCTGTTCGCGGACCTGGCGGGCATTTTCGCGAGCGGATGCGATGGAATTCAAGATCTGATCTTGCGCGTAGGCTTGCGCGGCGGCAAACGCGTCGCCGTCAGCCACCGGCTCAGAGTGGCCCAAGGACGCCAAGACGCGCGACCAGCGCGCGCCCTGGGCAGCGGGATCGCCTTCGAGCATGAGGTTGTAGTGCACGCCGGTGACCCGCGCGGTGTGCTCGGCGCGCTCCAGGTAGCGGCTCATCCAATAGAGGTTGTCGGCGGCGCGTGAGAGCATTAAAACGCTTCCTTAGGGTCGCGGTTCTGTACAGTATCCTGATGCGCTTTCCATAACGTCAAGAGCCTGGAGACGAGTCTCGAGGCGGCAGACACGAGTGTCCGCGCCACGGCGGCCATTAGTATAGGACCCATGTGTCTTTGCTTCCGCCGCCTTGCGATGAATTTACTACCAGGGAGCCTTTTCGCAAGGCTACTCGAGTCAATCCGCCGGGGACGATGGTGATTTTGTTGCCGTATAGAACGAACGGCCGCAGATCGACGTGGCGCGGCTCGACACTCTCGTCGAGGAAACAGGGGGCGCGCGAGATCTGGAGCGTGGGCTGCGCGATGTAGTTGCGGGGATCGGCCAGGATGCGCTGCCGGAACTCTTCGCGCTCCTGCGCCGTGCTGTAAGGACCCATCAACATGCCGTATCCGCCGGACTCGCCAACGGCCTTTACAACATACTGATCCAGGCGTCCGAGAACGTGATTGCGTTCGGCCGGGTCACTGCAGACGAAAGTCTGGACATTGTCGAGAATGGGATCCTCGCCGAGAAAATAGCGGATGATCTTGGGCACGTAGGCGTAAATGGCTTTGTCGTCGGCGACGCCGGTACCGAGCGCATTCGCGAGGCTGACATTGCCGGACCGGTAGGCGCTAAAGAGACCGGGCACGCCCAGCGCGGAGTCCTGCCGGAATGCGAGGGGATCGATAAAATCGTCATCGACGCGGCGGTAGATCACATCCACACGGCGCAATCCCGAGGTGGTGCGCATGTAGACGATATTGTCGTGAACGGCCAGATCGCGGCCCTCGACCAGCTCGATTCCCATCTGCCGGGCAAGAAACGCGTGCTCGAAGTAAGCGGAATTGAAGACGCCGGGCGTGAGCAGCACGATATTGGGCTCATGACGGCCTTCGGGAGCAAGATCGCGCAGGGTGGAGAGCAGAACTTCACTGTAATGATCGATGGGACGCACGCCGGCCATTCGAAACAATTCCGGGAAGATACGTTTCATGACGCCGCGCGAGGTGAGCATGTACGACACGCCGCTGGGCACGCGCAAGTTGTCCTCAAGAACTGCGAATCGGCCATTTGGCAGGCGCACAAGATCGCTGCCGACGACGGTGATGTAGATGTTTTTCGGCACAGTGAACTCGCGCATCTGGCGGCGAAAATGTTTGCACGAGTAAACCATTTCAGCGGGCACTACCCGGTCGGCAAGGCAGCGGCCCTCGTTGTAGATGT
>CATPCJ010000325.1 GCA_955652915.1 uncultured Bryobacteraceae bacterium | reverse complement strand
CCAGCATATCGCACAACCCCTCTGCGGTATTCCCTTTCGGATACAAGCCGACCGGCGTCGGATGGCCCACCGGATTCTCGCCTGGGTAGTTTGCGCGCGAAGGATCGATTCCCGGTTCATTCCCCCACGGATACCTGTTGCCGTCCGGGCCTCTCGCCGCGCGTTCCCACTCCGCTTCCGCCGGCAACCGCCCTCCCGCCCATGCGCAGTACGCAGCCGCCTCGTACCAATTGACCCCCACCACCGGACGGTTCGGATACTCCTTCTGCCTTTCCCAATTTGTGGGCTCCTCGAACTTCCCAAAGCCTTCCACCCAGTATTTCCGCGATCTGTAACCCATGTCCTGGATGAAGGCATTGAACTCCTGAACCGTCACCAGGTACCGCCGGATGCGGAATCCCCGCAGCTCTACTTCCCGCACAGGCGACTCATCGGCCCACGCCCTCGGGTCGTAGTTCCGGTCGTTCCTATCCTCGTTCTGCGCCCCCATGTAGAAAATTCCAGGCGCAATCGTTACCCAGTTGTCCTCCTCCAGCCGGGGGTCTCCGACTTGACCCAACAGGTCCGCCGCTTCGCTCCGCTTCCTGATTTCAATCGTCTCCGCCTGGCCGGTCTCGAAGATACCCATCACCGCCTTCACGGCGCGCTCGTAGTCCGGCGTCTTGGGCTGATACTTCATGCGCGACAGGTCGCGCATCATCCCACTCAGCAGCACCACGCGGCTCACCTCGTCGTCCAGCGTGGGCCGCGGTTGACTCAGGATCGCCTGAAACAATCCTTCGACCTTGGCCTCACCTTGCTTCCACAGCACGCCCCCCAACAGGCGCATCGTCTCGCGCCATTCCGGGAGATAGAGCCGGCCGCTGGCCACCACTCGTTCGATCTGTTGCTTCTCGCCTAGACCGCCAATTTCGAGTGCGGCCAGGTATTCCTGAAAGCTCAAGTGCCAGAATCGCAGATCCGTGCCGGCGGACGAAATGATGCCGCTGTCGTGCGTCTCCCGCTCCAGCAGTTCTTCGTGGGCCTCCGCGCTTCCGCCGAACTCGGCGGCGAAAAACTCCGCCGCGGAGCGCTTGTTTATCTGCACCAGGCGGCCGTCCGGGGCGTCCTGCATGCGTAGCGCCAGCTTGCGCATGTGTTTCAGGCACGCCTCGGCCGATGGGCGGCCTTCTTTGTGTTCCCGCGCCGCCGCCAGCCAGCCCAGGATCGATCCGTACAGCTCCACGCGATACTCCGGCAGCCGCTGGTCGTTATGCTGCAACACCGCCAGTGCCGTCAGCATCACTGGGTTCGCAGCCATCTCCCGAATCTCCGCGCGGCTCGACAGCGCCGTCTCCAGCCCCTCCTTGAAGCTCTTCGACTCCGCGCCGGTTCGCGCCAAAGCCCGCGCGAAGTGATCGAAGAACGTCGCGATATCGCCGGGCTCCAGGTCGCCGATCGGGACCTGATGGAATCCTTCGAGCACCGAATCGCCCTCGTTGGTCTGCGGCCGCGTGCTCACCAGGAAATCGCATTTGGAATATGCCCGCGTGGCATGTTCGAACAACCGGGCCATCCGCTCCCGCATCCGGCGTTCCGGAGCTTCATCCAGGCCGTCCACCATCACCAGGCAGCCTCCCCCTTCGAGCTTTTCCTGGAAGAAAGCCTCGCCGGCGCCCCATTGATATGCATCGCTCTGTTTTCCCAGGAAGTACGGGATCCAGCCGGGTGCTTCGGGCGGCTTGGGCGAATGGTCCACCGCCAGCAATTTCGCCAGGTCCCCGACCCGGATCAGAATCGGAAAACGCCGGTCGCCCGGCGGCAAGAAGAGCGCGGCGCCCTCCGGACGCGTGCCGCGAATGTTGCGGCACAGCTCGAATGCAACGCGCCGTAGAAAGGTCGATTTGCCCGACCCGGGATCGCCGACCATCACCACCTTGCGTTGCGAAAGGGCCTGTTCCAGCACGATGCGCCGCTCCCGGCCGAGGTCCTCGGACGATCGCTCCTGGCCGGCCGTTGTAGTAAGCGGAATGTAGATTTCCTCGATTCCGAAGAAATAAGGTTCCGACCGCTTGGTCTTCAGGCCCTTGATGCGGATCTGACGGGTGTCGTCCTCCAGGGTCTTCAGATATGCGTCGGGGTCTTGGTATCGTCCCGTCTCGACCGTCGGTTGATGCCGCCGGCGCCACTCCGCAAGAGCCTCGGAAACCAGTGGCCGAACACTGGCGGCATCGGTGAACGTACCCCGGAAATAACCACTCAGTTCCTTCTTGAACTGTGCGAGCTTTTTCTCGTTTCGTTCGACCTCTTCAAGAATTCGAGGTTCGCTTCGCTCCGTGACCAGCCGGTAGCTTTCCCGCAGTTCCACGGGCCCGGGGTAGTCCGGGTCCACCAGAAATGCCAGCACCTCCTTTTGAGCCACCTGCCGCGCGTGATCGCATTCCAGCCAGGTGATGCTCTTTGAGTCGGGGTTCTGCGGACCTTCCGGCACCCACCCGTACCGATGCGCGACCAGCACCACTACGACTTCTGCCTCGCCCACCTTTTCCAGGCAGGCTTCCAATGACGGCTTATGTCCGCTGGCCGGGAAGGATTCCATCCTGCGCGGCGAGAACCCATTGGCCTCCGCGGCCTTGGCGGCCTGCTCCCGATGCTCCTTCAAGTCCTTAGAAAACTTCGGCCGCTAGCGTCCTTGTATTCAATAGTTAGGCGTTCGCCTCCTTTGGCGCGATGGCGACCTCAACCCCAAGCCTTCCGAGCCGTTGCACCAATCTCTGAATCGTCTTTTCGGGGTTCAACTG
>CATPCJ010000324.1 GCA_955652915.1 uncultured Bryobacteraceae bacterium | reverse complement strand
GTCATCGACGAGTTCACGCATGTGTTTCGCAGCTTGCGAATGACTGGGCCACGCCCCTGCGATTATACGCCGAGTTGATTTCGGCCCGCTTCCAGCAATTGCGAGCCGGCTAGGTCAGGAATACTTGCCGAGTCCATAGACGCTGCTGAAAGTGCTTCTGGAAGACGCTTGGTTACTTTAGGCGCACGGTTCTGTAAGTGCTGCTGTATCAGTGCCGCCCTTTAGAACCGCGACCGTGAGAAGTTGGGAAAAAAAGCTTTAAGATCCACACAGGCAAGAATGCCTGTGCCACACGTGATTATGAATGTCGACGCCTAATGGCTTGTGTCCTTATGGCGGCTGCCTTGGCCGGCGCCTGACGCGCCGCGCTTTCGTCAGGTTTCGCGGGGATTTTTAGGAGTGTCTCTATCGAGCCAACACGTCCGTCGGGGATTGGATGTCTTATCCAGTACTGTCCATCACAGGCCCTATGGGCATTCTCTATTCCCCAAGCCTCTGTGATGGTGTTTACCGCCTTTTGCCAAGAAACAATCGCCGTCGTTAACCCATTTTCATGGTATTCGCACAGACCCATATGGAACAGCAGCTCAGATTTTTTCTCCGCGTACCCTTTTTCGTCAAGCCCCGAATCACCCTTCCTATGATCCAGGGCGGCCATCGCGTGTCGGAGGTGAGTCAAGGCGGGCCCCCACTGGTTCTGCCGGAGCTTGATGAAGCCCAAAGAATGGAGCGTCAGGTGTTGCTTGGCCTGCCAAAGAGGACTGTTCACAATCGATTGATGGAGGCTGCCAGCATCCGTATAGGCCCCTTCAATGCCATACGGCAAAGACATCTGACTCTCAAAGCCGGCACACTGCGCGATGGTCCAATTGAGCGCGTTTCGAGCCCACGGAAAGCTCAGTGCTCCTTCCCCGGCGGAAATTCGGCATGCTCTGTCGTGATAGTGTACAGCGCGTTGAAGTAGCTCGCGAGCGCGTTCAAGCTGCCTGTCATACAGCGCGAGAACCGCTAGTCTCCTGAGACACACAGCCAAGTAATTGTTGGCTCGCGCTTGACCAGGGTTGAGCTCGACGGCGCGCTCCAGACAGGACTGTGCTTCCGGAAGCCGGTAATCTCGAAGGTATGCCCGTCCCAGGTACGCGTGTGCCGGTGCGAATTCAGGATCCACTTCGATCACGGATTCGTACTTACGCGCAGCCTTCTCGTACTCGCCAGTGTCGAAGTATTTGTGGGCCAGGTCCAGGAGCAGCCACACTTCGTCTGGGTTCGCTCTCACGATGCTTTCGTAAACTCCCAGATTTTCATCATTATCGAATTCGATGCCTTGTTTGAAAGCTCTGTCGTCGAAATGACCGATGCTTTTGGCTTCGTAAATCGTGGGCGCCGCGGGTAATCCCTTGAGTTGCGGTACGTCGGCGCGGACGAAGGCCTGGCGGAAGTCGGAGGGCGTTCGGTTGTAGATCGGGCGTGTCAGAAAGACCCGGCTGAACCTGCCGGCGCGCGCGGCTGTTTCCACTCGCTTGGCGAGGTTGATCGCGTAGCCCTCCGCCGTAGTTGCGCTTACGCTGTCACGTGAATCTGGTGTAAACCGGCGGTGCTTGCCCACGACGACTGGACCTGCATGTATGCCTATAGCGATACCCAGCGGTGGTTGACCTGCCCTGACGCGCCGCACATTCTCCGGAGTGAGCAGCCAGCGGCGCTTCAGGCGGACGGCAATTTGGAGAGCCAGGGCCGACAACCTGCGGCTCGAGTCGTCCAAATCCGTACTCTGGTCAGAATCGACGACGGTCGCGACGATGAGCGACAACTCATCCCCGCGGACCGCGGCTTCCAGATGATCGGGCCGTTCGGTCTCCTTGATGACTTCTGCAACGACCTCGACGGCAGTCTTCTGGAACGCGGACACGATTTCGTCATACTGATGCGGATCATGGACGTGACTCAAAGTTGACGAATCAACCATGTCGGCAAACAGGATAGTCGCCTCCATCACAGGACTCCGTTGTCCTCGCGGAGACGTCTCGGGACCTGAGTGGACCGGCAATACTTGCTCGCCAGCCTTCTCAACCTCCGAACCTTCGGGTTGACACTTCTTCTTCATAATCACGCTGGCCCCCAGGATACCTGCTGCCAACTCCTGGTTAGGCTTGAAGATTTTGGCACTTACTACGGAAATTAGACCATATCACAAGACATCTCAACCTTCTGGACAACGCCGCTGATACCCGGCGGCCCACCCGTTTCACTAACCAATCGGCCAGTCTGGGAGGAGTAACACGAGGCCACGATTCGGATCGCCAGCTATCCGGAAGCGATTCCAGTCCGGACTCGGCGCTACAGGTTACGCGTGCGTAGACGCGCAACATTTACCGAGGTTTCCGGCGCACCATTGAGTGTTTCAGTCGTGTGACGGCGTACTCGGAAGATGCCCCACGCGCTGCTGACTCCATCAACGATATCCTAACCAGTGGAGAACTATGTCATCGCACGCAAATATCGATAGCGCGCTTAAGGAACAGCGTGTATTTGAACCATCGGATGAATTTCGATCCAAGGCTCACATTCAGAGCCTGGCGGAATATGAACGGCTCTACCAGGAAGCTGCAGAGCGTCCTGAGGAGTTCTGGGC
>CATPCJ010000323.1 GCA_955652915.1 uncultured Bryobacteraceae bacterium | reverse complement strand
CGGATGCAGGAGCGCCGGATTTGTCGCGGTCTTAGCCGGCCCCTTCGCGGCGGATGATCCCTTCGACGCCGCGGCTCCTTTTGGCGCGCTCTTCGTGGCGGCCGGTTGAGCCAATAAGCTGGAACACACAAGTGCACTGACAAATAACAATCTCATGTAACTCGATTATACAAAAAGCCCGCCTTGGGTAGTGCGTCAGTTTGAAATCGGACATTGGTAGCGCTTCGCAAGCCATCCTCATTCAGTGCACGACCTTCACGGGAGTTAAGGTTGATTTCTGGTGCGAAGGGCTCTTATCAACAGAGACCCCTTCCGCTGGTCCTGGCCGTCATCTCCCAGAATCGAACTTCGAGGGCGTTTAGGTGGCCACAGGTGTTTACGTCAGAGTGGGACGGATGCGGCACCGCACACACGCATCGTCTCTTACGGAAGTTCTCGGGAGTTTAAGTGTCCTTTAGCCGTGCACCTCTTGTTGGGCAAGGTACTATGGGCTAGATGCTCGACGTTGACTCAGTTAAGACCTTCCTAGATCACGCTTACCGCTATTACTTTGCCGAAGCCCGCGGACATTGGATATTTCGCGGGCACTCAAACATTAACTACAAGCTCATCCCATCAGTAGGCCGGGCAAAACATACGTCAAAATCGCGCGAAAAATACGAACGTAGCGTTTTTGACATCTTTCGGAGAGAGGCTCACGGATTTCTTGCGATGGTACCTACGAACGAATGGGAATGGCTCTCTCTCGCTCAGCATCATGGCCTACCAACACGGCTACTAGACTGGACGCACAATCCCTTGGTGGCTCTCTATTTTGCAGTGGAGGCAAATACGGAAACTGATGGCCAGATCTTTGCCCTTCGAGCCCTTACCAAGGCCTCGGCATCGGTGCGAACGGCATCGCCTTTCAGCCTTACCTCTCCTGTCAAATACTACCCGAACATCGTCACTCCACGTATTCGGGCGCAGGAAGGGCTCTTCGTCGCATGCGCTGCACTCGAGGTGCCTCTGGATCAAGCGCTCCGCAGCGCATGGCGCGTTGAATGCCTTCGTGTACCGGTCATCCGTAAGGCGCACCTGCGTTATGAATTGTTTCGAATCGGCGTACATGCATCTTCTCTGTTTCCCGATGTCGATGGCCTCACGGCACGAATTCGTTGGCAACATGCAATCTCTTCGCCATTCGAAGACCCTGCAGGAGTGGCCGAGCCGACCGCGCGCGAAGTTTAGCGCATTCGAGATCAAACGGCGTTCTGGGAAGCGACGCCCACACCAGTTACGCGGTAGTTGTTGATAATCCCCTTCGCACTAGGAACGGGTGGTCGCGGGCAGAGGTGTTGTGGGAGATCACTCCCAGAAGCGTCGGCAAACAGCAGCGTTCAAAGATGATTGGCGACGCCCATGCAGTCAAACTGACCCACCACCCGTCGTGGAAGTACTCTTTAGATAGTGCCCACCATCAACCGAGTCTTGTTTGTCGCGCTCGTCCTGCAGGCCGCCACACAGGCCAAAGAGATAAAGATCACGCTGCTGGCCACCACCGACCTGCATGGCAATCTGCTTCCCTACGATTACTACACTGCGCAGCCGGCCGATCGCGGCTTAGCCAAGATTGCGACGCTCATCCGTTCCGAACGCGCCGAAAATCCAAACAATCTACTGATCGACTGCGGCGACACCATTCAAGGAACGCCGCTCGAATCTTTGTACCAGCACTACATCGAGACCGGACACTTGCCGCCGCAGCTCACCTTCGCCGGGCCGCCGCTCGACCGCGATCCGATGATGCTGGCGATGAACGCAATCGGGTACGACGCCATGGTGGTTGGCAATCATGAATTCAACTTTGGCTTGAAGAACCTGGCGCAGGCACGCTCGCAAGCGCGTTTTCCCTGGATCTCGTCGAACATTCGCGTGGAGCGCCGGGGGACGCAGCGCCCGTTTGCAGGTTACTTCGTCAAGATGATCGCCGGCGTCAAGGTGGCTGTCATTGGCGTGACCACTCCACTGGTGCCCGAATGGGAATCGCCGGAGCATTACAACGGCTATCGTTTCGACCCGGGTGTGGAGGCGGTACGCGCGGCATTGGCCGAATTGCGGGATCGTGTTCGCCCGGACATCGTCGTCGTGGCTGCGCACTCCGGACTCGATCGCGATCCGCAAAGCGGCGCGGTACATCCGGACGATTCACGCGAAAACTTCGCCTACCAGATCGCCACTGAAGTCAACGGAATCGACGCAATCATTTTTGGACACACGCATCTACAACTCGCGGAATACAAAGTTGGCGACGTGTTGCTCATGCAACCGAAGAACTGGGGAATATCGCTTGGCCGCATGGATTTCGTTCTGGAACCCGCCCGTGGAGGCACGTTCAAGGTTGTATCGAAATCCAGCCGGCTTGTTCCCGTAATTGCCAGCACGCCCGCCGATGTGAAGATTCTCGAAATCGCGCGACCTTATCATGAACTCGCCGAGAAGTATCTGAAGACACCTGTGGCGGAAGCCTCCGCGGATCTTGACGCAAAGTTGGCGCGCGTTCAGGATACGGCATTGCTGGATGCCATTCAGCAGGTGGAGCTTTTCTACTCGAAGGCGGATGTTTCATTCGCGTCGTCGTTCAATCCCCGGGCCGTGGTGCCGAAGGGCCCCGTGACCGTCCGCCAAATCGCGGCCCTTTACCCCTACGACAATCAGCTATACGCTCTGGATGGGAACGGAAAGATGGTACGCGAAGCACTGGAGAATTCGGCGCGTTATTTCCTGACGTGCCCGGGCGATTGCTCGCGTGGCCCGCTTATCAATTCGCAAGTTTTTGGATTCAACTACGACGTGGCGGCAGGAGTGGAATATGAAATCGATCTGAGCCGTCCGGCAGGCGAACGGATTCGAAATCTTCGCCGAAATGGAAGGCCTCTTTCGGACGATGAGCCGCTGCGCCTGGCGGTGAATAACTATCGCGCCGGAGGCAGCGCCGGTTATTCCATGTTTCGCGGCGCGAAGATCGTCTGGCGATCGGCGGAAGAAATCCGGGACATGGTGGTCCGCTACTATATCGAGAAAAAGCAGTTGCCGGTGAAACCCGATGAGAATTGGCGGATCGTTCCTGAAGCGGCCCGGAAAATACTCGTTCAAGAAGCACTGGCCGAGTCGCAGGGGGCAACTTTGAAGTACCATGGTGAGCCGGAGGCATTCCATGGCCGAAGTGATCACCCTCGAACCCGAAAAGAAATCCTCACGCCCACTCTTCATTCTCATCGCGGTGTTGGTGGCTTTTTTGGTGGGTTTCATTCCCATGTGGATGAAGGCTCGCGATCAGAGCAATGTGCGCG
This sequence comes from uncultured Bryobacteraceae bacterium, assembly GCA_955652915.1. Lineage (GTDB taxonomy): Bacteria > Acidobacteriota > Terriglobia > Bryobacterales > Bryobacteraceae > Palsa-89. Next base: position 2,379 of record CATPCJ010000323.1, on the reverse strand, counting down.
AGAAGACTGAGCATGAACTGACACTAACGCGCATCGTCAAGGACCTGGGGTCGGCCACAATCGACGGGCGCCGTGCCGAATACGAGGCGGCCCGCGTGGAAGCCAGCGCGTTTTTCACCGCGGCCCACTTCGAGATCGATCAGCGGGACAAGTCGCCGCTTACTCAGCAGCAGCGCGATGGGTTGCTGCCTTTGCTCGCATCCCGCGATGAATTGATCACTCTATTGGCACGTAGCGATCCCGCGGCGGCGGATAAGTTGTCGAATCTGTATGTGAGCGTGCGAAAAATCCTCGGAATTTGATCCCGTAAACGTGGCGCGGACACTCGTTCCGCGGCCTCGAGACTCTTTCCCCGGAGCGTCGAGATAAGTCTCGACGCGGCAGCCTGAAGGCCGCGCCACGTTTACACCAATACGGTGAAGGCCGTCTCGGTGCGTTGCACTGGATTGTACAGCGTGTCGCGCTCCATCGGCTCGCGGCCGGCTTCGCGGATCAGCCGCAGGATTTCCCCGCGCCTTAGACCTTGGCTTGTCGTCGCCCCCGCATCGTGGTAAATCTTCTCTTCCACCACCGTACCGTCAAGATCGTCGGAGCCAAAACGCTGCGCGATCTGCGCAATCCTCGGCGTCAGCATAATCCAGTACGCTTTGATGTGGTCGATGTTGTCCAGCATCAAACGCGATACAGCCATCATCTTCAGATCCAGGAAGCCTGTCGTGGTCCCGACATGTTCCAGCGCCGTGTTCGCCGGATGAAACGCCAAGGGGATAAACGTCTGAAAACCGCCAGTCTGATCTTGCAGAGTACGCAGCTTGATGAGATGGTCCACGCGATCTTCGTCGTTTTCGATGTGCCCGTACAACATGGTGCAGTTGGACTTCAATCCAAGCTGATGCGCCGTGCGGGCGACCTCCAGCCACTGCGAGCCGTCGATTTTGTGATCGCAGATTATGCGCCGCACCCGCTCGCTGAAAATCTCGGCGCCGCCGCCGGGAAGCGAATCCACTCCGGCGTCCATCAACTTCACCAACGTCTCGCGAATCGATAGTTTGCCGCGCTGCGCCAGGTACGCAACCTCAACCATGGTGAACGCCTTCAGATGAACTTCCGGAAACCGCTGCTTCAGGCCGCGCAGCATTTCGCAATACCAGTCCAGCGTGAGTTCGGGGTGCAGGCCGCCCACAATGTGGAATTCGGTAACGGCTTCCGTCCAGCCCTCGCCGGCGCGATGCCACACCTCATCCAGCGACCAGGTGTAGGCCTTCGGATCCTTCGCCCGTTTGCCAAACGCGCACAATTTGCAACTCGCCACGCAGACGTCCGTTGGATTGATGTGCCGGTTCACGTTGAACCAGGTCACATTCCCGTGCATGCGCTCGCGCACCAGATTCGCCATGTATCCGAGACCCAGGATGTCGGACGTGCGATAGAGCGCCAGCCCGTCTTCGTAGTCGAGACGGACCTGCGCCCGCACCTTTTCCAAAATCGGCTGCAAGCGCGCGTCTTCGAAAGTGATCTGCATCCGGGTTAGGCCCTCATGCCCAAGAAATAAATGTCGGCTGCCCAAAAGATAAAGAATAACACGCTGACGTAGCCGTTCACTGTAAAGAAGGCCGCATTCACCCGCGAAAGGTCGTCGGCTTTCACCATGCTGTGTTCATAAAGAAGCAGTAAAACCACCGCTCCGATCCCTGCCAGGCTGAGCCATCCAAGGTTGAAGCTGAACGCGAGCGCCGCCAGGCAACCGATCATGGTCCCGTGAAATATGCGCGCGATCCAGAGTGCTCCGCTTATGCCAAAGCGGCGAGGCAGGCTGAACAGTCCCTCGGTTCGATCGAATTCGTAGTCCTGGCAGGAATAAATTATGTCGAAGCCCGCGGTCCAAAAAGTCACGGCTGCCGTGAGCAGGAGGATGCGCCAATCCAGCGATCCGGTGACAGCAATCCACGCCGCCGCCGGCGCGATACCCAGCGATAAGCCCAGCACCAGATGCGCGAAAGTGGTGAAGCGCTTGGTATACGAATAAAAGAAAATCACACCGAGCGCGAGCGGGGCCAGCTTCAAACAAAGCGGATTCAGCGCGCGCGCCGCCAGCAGGAACACCACAACCGCCACCGCCGTGAAGGCCCAGGCAAAACGCGCGCTCAACTGCCCCGCGGGAATGTGGCGCGCACGCGTTCGAGGATTTCTGCCATCGATATCCGCGTCTAGAATGCGATTAAAAGCCATCGCGGCGGATCGAGCGGCAACCATGGCGATGACGATCCACAGCAGTTTCCACACGAAGATGCGCCCGGATATATGGCTCTCGCGAAACGCCAGCAACGCCCCCGTCAGCGCAAACGGCAGTGCAAATACCGAGTGCTCGAACTTGATCAT
>CATPCJ010000322.1 GCA_955652915.1 uncultured Bryobacteraceae bacterium | reverse complement strand
GTCCCGTGCTGGAATCCCGGTTCCGCCCGGCTTCACCATCTCCACCGAAGTCTGCAACATCTATTTCCAGAACAAGAATTCAATCCCCAAAGAGATCGACCAGGAGATTGCCCAAGCGCTCGCGAAGCTGGAGAATCAGATGGGCAAAAAGCTCGGCGATCCCGCGAATCCGCTGCTCCTCAGCGTTCGTTCCGGCGCGAAATTTTCCATGCCGGGCATGATGAACACTATTCTCAACCTGGGATTGAACGACCAAACCGTCGAAGGCCTCGCCAGAATCAGCGGTAATCCGCGCTTCGCATACGACTGCTACCGCCGCTTCATTCAGATGTTCGGCGAAGTCGCTCTCGACGTCGACATGAAGAAGTTCGACCACGTCTTCGATGAACGCAAGAAAAAGGTGAAGGCCAAGCTGGATACCGATCTCACGGCCGGCGATCTGAACACCATCATCGACGATTACAAAAAGCTGGTGAAGAAGGACACCGGGAAACCGTTTCCGCAGGACGCTCACCAGCAGCTCGCCATGTCGCGCGATGCCGTGTTCCGCTCCTGGCAGGGACCCAACGCCGTCACCTACCGCCGCATGGAAAAAATTCCAGACGACATAGGCACCGCGGCCAACGTTCAGGCCATGGTGTTCGGCAACCTGGGCGACACGTCCGGCACCGGTGTGGGCTTCACGCGCAATCCCTCCACCGGCGAAAAGGTTTTCTGGGGCGAGTTTCTGATCAACGCGCAAGGCGAAGATGTGGTGGCCGGTATCCGCACGGGCAGGCCGATCTCCGAACTCGAATCCATCATGCCGGACGCATATCGGCAGCTACACGAAATCACTTCGAATCTCGAAAAGCATTACCGCGACATGCAGGATTTCGAATTCACCATCGAAAACGGCAAGCTCTTCATGCTGCAAACGCGCAACGGCAAACGCACTGGCGCCGCAGCCGTTCGCGTGGCGGTGGATATGGTTCACGAAGGCATGATTTCGAAGAAGGAAGCAGTCCTGCGCGTCGCTCCCAAGCAGCTCGACCAGTTGCTGCATCCCATGTTCGATCCGGCGTCGCTGAAGAAACTCGTCAAGCTGACCAACGGCATCGACGCATCGCCCGGAGCCGCCGTGGGCCGCGCCGTGTTTACCGCCGATGAGGCAGTGAAGGCCGCCGCGAACGCGCCCGTGATTCTGGTGCGCAAGGAGACCACGCCCGACGACATCCACGGGATGGAAGTTGCCAAGGGCGTTCTCACCGCGGTCGGCGGCAAGTCGAGCCACGCCGCCGTGGTCGCGCGCGGTATGGGTCTGCCATGCATCGTGGGCGCCGGCGCCATGCACATCGATGAACACCGCAAGCAGTTCAGCGTGAAGGTCGGGTTGAAAGAAATCGTGGTGAAGGATGGCGACTGGATTTCTTTCGATGGCTCCACCGCCGACGTTTACCAAGGGCAAGCCCAGACCAAGGACCCGGATCCCAACTCTCCGATCTTCGTCGAATTCATGGGTTGGGCCGACGAATTCCGTGGCAGCTTCGGCGTTCGCGCCAACGCCGACATTCCACGCGACGCCAAAGCTGCCCGTGCATTCGGAGCTGAAGGCATCGGGCTGTGCCGCACGGAGCACATGTTTTTTGCCGCCGATCGCATCCCCCACATGCAGGCCATGATTCTCGCGGACGATGAACCCACCCGCAAGAAGGCATTGCAAAAACTGCTCCCCATGCAACGCGCGGATTTCGCCGGACTGTTCCAAGCCATGGACGGCTTTCCAGTAATTATCCGCACGCTCGATCCACCGTTGCACGAGTTTCTACCCAAGCGCGAGAACCTGATGGTGGACCTCGCCAGGCTTCCGCACGCCGATGGAAAAACCAAGAAGCAGATGTCGGAAAACTACGGCATAAAAGTGGGTGACTTAAAGAAGATGCTTCCTGTGTTGCTGAAGCGCGTCGAAGATCTGCACGAGTTCAATCCCATGCTCGGCTTCCGCGGCTGCCGCCTGGGAATTGTCCACACCGATATCACCGAGATGCAAGCCCGCGCCATTTTCGAAGCCGCGGTGCAAGTGGCCAGGAACGGCATCAAAGTCATTCCCGAGGTCATGATCCCCCTGGTCGGCTTCAAGAAAGAATTGGAGCTGCAGCGCGACATCGTGGTGCGCGTCGCCGATGAAGTTCTCGCCAAGGCGGGGATGAAGAATTTGCAGTACCTGGTGGGCACGATGATCGAGATTCCACGCGGCGCGGTAACCGCCGATCAGATCGCCGAGGTCGCCGAATTCTTCAGCTTCGGCACCAACGATCTCACCCAAACCACATTGGGTATGTCGCGCGACGACTACACCAAGTTCTCAAAAAGGTACGAAGAGCTGAAAATCTTCAAGGCCGATCCGTTCCAGACCATCGATCAGGAAGGCGTGGGCCAGGTAATCGAGCAAGCCGTAAAATTAGGCCGTTCAACTAAACCTAAGTTAGAAATCGGCATCTGCGGCGAACACGGAGGCGATCCAAATTCCGTGGAATTCTGCTACCGCATAGGCATGGACTACGTCTCGTGCTCCCCCTATCGCGTCCCAATCGCGAGACTAGCCGCGGCCCAAGCGGCAATCAGCGGCAACGACAAATCCGAATCCATGCGCACCGCGTAAGACAGGCATGGCCTGTCTTCGGCTTTACCGTGACCGCAAATCGACGCAGGCAGGAGTGCAGCCTCCTGGCCTGTCCTACTTTAAATAGAAGAGGCTCAGGCGCGGCAGCCCATTGGTCTCGAGCAACTGCCGATCGAGATACTGCTTTTCCAGCATCGTAAGTTGTTCGGCGGTCATCTTGCCGCGATAGGGACGGAGTTGTCGATCCAGTTCTCCGCGGGCTTGCAGCAGTTGATCGCCGGTTTGATGAGACCGCGCTATGGCGATCATTTTGTCTTCCAGCGCCGTGAGCCGCCGCTCCAGTTCTTCCAGATCGCGATATAGCGTCTCGGCTTCATCGGCCAGACGTCCAAGTCCCGCGGCGATTTCCTGGTAGTCCGCCCGGGGTGTCAGGTCCGCGACGTTGGTCCGCAGATAGCTTTGCAATTCTTCAAGGCTGAACGGGGCCGCGGATTGTTTGCCGCTCCCAACCGGCCGCGCCACACCCGCCATTACCTGCGCCTCGACCAATACAGCTTGGGCGCAGTACGCCACCGAGTTCACGTTTTGTATCCGATTTTTCCGGGAGCGCCACTTTTCAAACGCTGCATCGATGCCGCGCAAAACGGCTGTGAGTGGAATGCCGGCGTTCTTCCAGGCCTCCACCAAAGCCCAGTCCAGCGGCGACATGAGCCACAAACCTGTGCCGCGAGCTTTTTGGAATCGCTCTTCAACTTCGGTGAAGTAGTTGAAGTAATTTGAAGGCCAGGCTACTTCTTCTGGTTCCGCCGCCATATAATTTCCAGGCCTTCCAGCGTCAGATCTTCGTTGAATTCCTTGACGAAGCGCGAGGCGGATGCAATTAAACGCGCCTGTCCACCGGTGGCGATAGCCGTGGTGTTGGCGCCGAACTCCGCCACAACACGTTCCACAATTCCGTCGATCATGCCTACAAAACCGTAGTACAGACCGGACTGAATGCTGTCGACGGTATTCTTGCCAATGAGCCGGGAGGGCTCGCGAAAATCCACCATCGGGAGCCGGGCCGTCTTCGCGAAAAGTCCACTGATGGACATGCCGATGCCCGGACAAATCATGCCGCCCAAATATTCGGCGTTGGCCGACACGACGTCGAAGTTGATGGTGGTACCCAGGTCTACCACGATCGCCGGTCCGCCGTATCGATGAAAGGCCGCGACTCCATTTACCACGCGGTCGGCGCCCACTTCCCGGGGATTGTCGTAGAGCACCTTGATGCCGATGTCGGTCTCGGGAGCGATGAAAAGCGGCGTTGTTTTGAAATAGCGCTCGGCCATGGCAGTGAGCGGGGCGTCCAAGGTCGGCACCACGCTGGCGATTATGATGCCGTCCACGCGGGCCAGGTCGAGCGAAGCGAGCGCGAATAGATTGCGCATCAACACGCCCCACTCGTCGGCGGTCTGTTCGTGAATGGTGCGGAGGCGCCAGCGTCCGATCAGGGCCGTTCCTTCAAACGCGCCAATAGTGATGTTGGAATTTCCGGCGTCAAGAGCTAAGAGCATGGGCGCACTCCCCCCGCGATGATGACATTCGATTTGCCGTCGTCGCCGTGCAGGATTAGAAAGCCGGATTCGGTGAGACCTGCGGTGGTGCCGCGCAGCATTACTTCACCCTGGTCCACACTGACCTTGCGGCCAGTCACGAAGCTGGAAGCGCGCGTGAACATGGCCAGGATCGGCGCTCTGCCTTCTTTCTCGAGCAAGGAGCAGAAGCTCTCCACGCTGTGGATCAGTTCCACCAGCAGGCGTTCGCGCGAATGCGTCCGCCCGCTTCCGATGCGCAGCGAAGTGGCGACGACGCTCAGGTCCTGAGGAAACGCTGAATGATTCACGTTGATGCCGATGCCTGCAATGATAGCCGACCCTTCGATCTGCGTGAGAATCCCCCCGCATTTCCTGGATTGAATCAGCACGTCGTTCGGCCAGCGCAGGTCGCACGCCAGATCGGTGGTCTTCAAGATCGCTTCGGCTGTTGCCAGCCCGAGGGCCAGCGTTACCACGGGCAGGGCATCGGGCGAAAACGGGTACCGCAAAACGATCGAAACATAAATGCCGGCGCCAGGCTCTGAATGCCAGGTGCGTCCGTAGCGTCCGAGTCCGGCCGTTTGTTCGTCCGCCCCGACTACAGTGCCGGATGGGCAATCGTCCGCGGCGAGCCGGCTGGCTTCCGTCATGGTGGATCCGACGGATGGATACCAATCGATGCGGCGATCGGGGAGCGAGGATTTCACCCGTTCGATATCGAATGGCACTGTCAAGCCAACTCCAGACGGAAGTGAATGTCGACGGCGCGGGCAGAGTGGGTGATGGCGCCGGCCGAAATGAAATCGGCGCCGGATTCGGCATAGGCGCGGACGGTCTGGAGCGTAATGCCTCCGGAAAGCTCCACCGTCGCCCGCTTATCGATGATGCGAATCCATTCGCGCGCCTCCCGCGGATTGAGATTATCGAGCAGAAGTCTTTTGGCGCCGCTCGCCAGTGCCTCGTCCAGCTCGGCGAGCGTGCGGACTTCGATTTCCACCGGCAGCAGCGTGTCTTGCACCGTTGCCAGCGCCGCGCGAACGCCGCCGGCGGCCGTGATGTGATTGTTCTTGATCAGCACCGCGTCGAACAGGCCCATGCGGTGATTGGCGACTCCGCCGGCAAGCGCCGCCATCTTTTCCAATTTGCGCAACCCCGGAGTGGTTTTGCGCGTATCCAGAATCCTGCAGCCCGTGCCTTCCACCGCGTCTACATATTTGCGCGCGAGCGTAGCAATGCCGCTCAAGTGCTGCAGAAAATTGAGAGCGACGCGCTCCCGGCTTAGCAGCGCGCGGGCGCTGCCGCGGACCGCGGCAATTTCTCCGCCAGGCTCAAGCAAGGCGCCGCTCCGCAGTTTCAGATCCAGATCTTCATAGAGCAGCGGCAACACTTCGACACCCGCCACCACGATAGGCTGGCGAGTCAGGAAGCGTCCGGCGGCCTGACGATCGGCCGGGACACAAAGCTCCGAAGTAGCGTCGCCCGTGCCGATATCTTCGTCGAGAGCGCGCTGGACGATCTCCTCGAGGGTCATTGCGAATCGTTCAGTGCGGTCAAGCGAGCGACGTACTCAGCGCGCTTCTCGCGCAAAGCGTCGACGACATTAGCGGGAGCGCTGCTCAGAAACTTTTCGTTTGCCAGTTGCCGGTCTTTGTCGACGATCAGCTTTTTGAGCTGCACGATCTCCTTTTCGTTGCGCGCGCGTTGACCCTCGGCATCCACTTCCGGAAGGTCCAGCAGCAGGTCGAACTCCGGGGTGGACCGGACCGCACCCGACAGTTTCGGAGCGGTCTCATTGCGGATATCCAGCTTTACGTTCGCGAGCTTTTCGATTACCGCAAGCTCGACGTTCCTGGAGCCGTTGTGGCAGTAGAGAACCCCCTCCAATACCAGTTTCCGGTCCAGGCCGTGATCGGCACGCAGCTTTCTAGCGGCCGTGATCATCTCCTGCATCAACGTCATTTCGCGCTCGGCGTCCTCGTCCACCGCCCGGGCCTGAGGATACGCCGCCAGCGCGATCGAAGTGGTCTCTCCGAAGCGGTGCCAGAGCTCTTCGGTGATGAACGGCATGATGGGATGTTGCAATCGCAAGAACGCGCTGAAGACAGCCAACAGAGTTCGCCAGTCGTCGGTCAGGCCGGAGTTCGGAGTAAAACGCAGCTTTTTGATCTCGAGATACCAGTCGCAGAAATCGTGCCAGAAGAAGGCCCACATTTCCGTGGCGACTTCGTTATAGCGATGCTGCGCCAAGGCGCGATTGACCGATTCGGAAGTGCGGCTCAGCCTGCTTAGGATCCAACGATCTTCCAGGGTTGTAGCCTGGCCGAGTACAGGAAAGAGCGGCTCCACGCCAGAGCTTTCCATGTTCATCAGAATCATGCGCGCGGCGTTCCACATCTTGTTGGCGAACTGCCGGGCCGAATTCAATCGGTCTTCCGTGTAGACAATATCGGTCCCCGGCGCCGCGGCCATCATCAGCGAAAGGCGCAGGGCGTCGGTCCCGAATTTCTCGTTGATATCCACCGGATCGACGACATTGCCCTTGGTCTTCGACATCTTTTGACGCATAGGATCGCGCACCAATCCGTGAATGTGAACTTCACGGAACGGCACTTCGCCGGTCAGCTCCAGGCCCATCATCATCATGCGCGCGGCCCAGAAAAACAGAATGTCGAAGCCGGTGATCATCAGCGACGTGGGATAGTAGGCGCGCAGATCCTCGGTGTCATCCGGCCAACCCAGCGTGGAGAAAGGCCAGAGGCTCGAGCTGAACCACGTATCCAGAACGTCCGGATCCTGTTCGATGCCCGCCGATCCACAATGCCGGCAGGTCTTCGGCGTTTCGCGAGCCACGGTGATGCCGTGACAATCGGCGCAGTGCCAGGCCGGAATGCGGTGGCCCCACCAGAGCTGTCGTGAGATGCACCAGTCGCGGATGTTTTCCATCCAGTTGAAAAACGTCTTTTCCCAGTTGTTGGGCACGAAAACTATGCGGCCATCGCGCACGGCGGCCATGGCCTTCGCCGCCAATGGCGTGGTCTTCACGAACCACTGCGTTGAGACCAGCGGCTCCACCACGGTTCCACAGCGGTCGCATTTGCCGATGGGGAGTTCGTGCGGCTCGATTTTTTCCAGGAGTCCCAACTTGTCCAGATCGGCGATGACGCGCTTGCGAGCTTCGAAACGATCCAGGCCGGCGTAAGGACCGGCCGCGGGCAGCATGCGCCCATCTTCGCCGATCACTTTCACGTGAGGAAGATTGTGACGCTTGCCGGCTTCGAGATCGTTTGGATCGTGAGAGGGCGTCACCTTCACGACACCGCTGCCGAATTCCGGGACGGCCAGCTCATCGAAGATAATTGGAATCTCGCGGTCCATCAGCGGAAGCACGACGGTCTTGCCGGCTAAGTCGCGATAACGATCGTCTTTCGGATTCACGGCCACCGCGGTGTCCCCAAGCATTGTTTCCGGACGCGTGGTAGCGACCACCAAATAGCGCGATCCATCTTTCAGCGGATAACGTATGTGCCACAGATTGCCGTTGATGTCCTCGTGCTTCACCTCCAGATCCGACAACGCGGTGTTGCAGCGCGGGCACCAGTTCACCATGTAGGTGCCCCGATAGATCAAACCACGTTCGTAAAAACGAACGAAAGCTTCCAGCACGACGCGCGAAAGTTCCGGGCTGAGAGTGAAGCGTTCACGGCTCCAGTCGCAACTGTCGCCGATCGTCTTCATTTGTTCGGTAATGCGGCTGCCGTATTTCTCTTTCCACTCCCAGACGCGGCGGACGAATTCTTCACGTCCCAGTTGAGGCCGTGTTGTACCCTCGGCCGCGAGACTGCGCTCGACCAGCATTTGAGTGGCGATGCCGGCGTGATCCACTCCGGGCAGAAACAGCGTATTGTCGCCGCGCATCCGATGCCAGCGTGTGGCGGTGTCAATCAGCGAATGCTCGAGCATGTGGCCGATATGCATCGACCCAGTGACATTCGGCGGCGGCACGACGATGGAGAAATGTGGACCGGGAGCTTTGGGATCTGCTTGAAAAATGCCGGTGTCCACCCACCATTGCGACCAGTGGGGCTCGAAGCGTTGCGGCTCGTATGTTTTTTCCAATTCCATGGGGAGACTACCAGTTTAGCAAGAGGAGCAAATTGACCCGGCACATAGGTAGTTCGCTAAATGCGTCTCCCTGGCTGGCTCCCGACTCTCGGACGACTGCGCAGCGTTTACAGCGGTTCCCTTGGAATGATGGATCGGAGAAAATCACCAGGCGCTGCGCCCTGCTCCGCCGCGAGGGCCTCTACGCCTCTCACCTCAAGCACTGGCGTCAACAGCGCGACCGGGGATTCGTGGTTGGCCTGAGTCTAACGGACGCCGATGCCACAGCTTTTCGCGCACCCTCGATAAGTGGATCGCCGCGTACAAATCTAATAAAATGAACTGCAATGAAAAAACTCGTCTCGCTGCTCACTTTGGGAGCCGTCGCCCTCGTTCTGATTCTGCACGCCCAAAATAATCGCGCCTCTGCACCATCGTTTAACGTCGTGGAAGCCGGCATCCCCGCCATGCGCACGGCCATGGAGGAGGGGCGCATCACCTCGCGCGATCTCGTCACCCAATACCTGGTCCGCATCGCGCTCTACGAAGATAAGCTGCACGCCGCCATCACCGTGAACCGGCTGGCGCTGCAGGAAGCCGACGAACGGGATCGCGAGCGCGCCCAAGGCCACGTGCGCGGACCACTGCACGGCATCCCGATCGGGCTTAAGGACAACATACAAACCAGCGATCTGCGCACCACCGGCGGCGCGCTTGCGTTTGAAGCGCTGATTCCGCCTTACGACGCCACGCTGCGGAAGAACCTAACGGACGCCGGCGCCATCATCATCGCCAAGACCGGACTCACCGAGCTTGCGAATTGGGTGGCCGGCGGTCCCACGCCGATGCCCGGCAATTACAATGCGGTCGGCGGCTTCGGCATGAATCCTTACGATCCGCGTCGAGATCCGCGCGACGGCACCGCCGATGGACGGCCCGCGCTGGCAACCGGCGGGTCCAGCTCCGGCGTGGGAACCGCGGCGAATTTGTGGGCCGGAAATGTGGGCACTGAAACGTCCGGATCCATTCTGAGCCCGGCCAATCAGAATATGCTGGCCGCCATCAAACCTACCGTCGGCCGCATCAGCCGCTATGGGGTAATTCCCATCACCGCCGATCAGGACACCGCCGGTCCCATGGCAAAAAGCGTCACGGATATCGCGATCATGTTCGGCGTGCTCGAAAGCGCTTCGCCCGATCCGAACGATCCGGCAACAAGAACTTGCACACCTCCGGCGGGCCGCGATTATACGCGCTTCCTTAAGGCCGACGGTTTGAAAGGCGCCCGCATCGGCATTCCTCGCGCGTTCTTCTATGACAAGACCACTCCGCCGGGAGCGAAGGAGCCGCGTGGAGGCCTCAATCCGGATCAGTCGAAAGTGATGAACGAAGCGATCGACATTCTGAAACAGCAGGGAGCCATCATTGTCGACCCGGCCGTTATTCCAAGCATCGTCAGCCAGGATCCGAAGAACAACTTCCTGCTCTGGAACACCTGCGGCGGCGCGAACGACGCGAAAGGCAAGGATGCGGATTGCTCAGTGGTTTTGAAGTACGGTATGAAACGCGATTTCAACAAGTGGCTGGCGTCGCTTGGCCCGGCTGCGCCAGTGAAGACGCTCACCGAGCTGCGGCAGTGGAACATCACGCACACCAAAGCCGGAGCGATTCGTTATGGCCAGTCGAATCTCGACGTATCGGACGAGATGGACGTCGAAGTCGACAAGGCCCGTTACGAGATCGATCGGGCCAAAGATATCGCGCTGGGCGGAACACACGGGATCGACGAAGCGATGAAGTCGAATAACCTGGATGCATTGCTATTCCCAGGCGCGAACGGTGCGTCCATTGCGGCGAAGCCCGGATATCCCACGGTGATCGTGCCGTTCGGAACAGTACCGAATGCGCCCACGCCGCCCTTTCCGGACGGGTTCAACGCAAAACCATCGCCGCTCGGGGTAAGCTTCACGGGCATGGCATGCAGCGAGCCGCGGCTCATCGAACTGGCGTATGCGTTTGAGCAGGCAACCAAGCGCCGCGTGCCCCCGCCGGCGGCGCCGTAACGCCGACTGCACACAGCGGGTCCGGGGGGCCCGCGCGGACCGGGGGGCCGCCCTACGCCGGGGCTAGAATTCTTCTTCTACCTTCTTCTTTTTCTTCATTCGGCGCAGGATGATGATGGCAACAACGATCACCAGCAACACCAACGCGCCGATTTTAACTGGAGTTGTATCCGGCTGTGGGGCCGGCGTTTCGGGGGTAGCTTGAATCAGAGCGATCACTAAAAGTTCCTCCTCACATCTTCTGCTTGATCACGTCGATCAATTCTTTCACTGCCGCCGCGCTCTTGTCGAGCGCCGCCTGTTCTTCGGGCCGCAAAGCGATCTGATAAATATTCTCAATCCCGCGCGATCCCAGCTTCACCGGCACTCCGACAAACAGGTCCTTGATTCCGTACTCGCCCTCTAAATACGCGGCGCATGGCAGGACCTTTTTCTTGTCCTTAAGAATCGACTCCACCATCTCCACCGCGGCGGCCGATGGAGCGTAATAAGCGCTGCCGGTTTTCAGATACTTCACGATTTCGGCGCCGCCATTGCGTGCCCGGTCGATCAAACGATCGATGACCGCCTGGTCCAGCAGCTCACTCAGCGGAATGCCGGAAACGCTGGTCAAGCGCGCGATCGGAACCATGGTGTCGCCATGGCCGCCCAGCACCATCGCGGTTACGTTCGAAACAGAAACATCCAGTTCCTGCGCGATGAACGTCCGGAAACGCGCCGTGTCCAGCACGCCCGCCATGCCGATCACCCTGTTCTTGGAGAACTTCGATACATGAAACGCCGTCCAGCACATGGCGTCCAAAGGATTCGTGACCAGAATCAGAATGCAGTTGGGCGAAAATTTCACGGCCTGCTCAGTCGCGCTTCGCACCACTTCGTAATTCTTCAACAACAGGTCGTCGCGGCTCATGCCGGGCGTGCGTGGAAATCCGGCGGTGATCACCACGATGTCGGAATTCGCGGTGGGCGCATAATCGTTAGCGCCGGTCAGACTGACATCGTATCCTTCCACCGGCCCGGACTGTAGAATGTCGAGTGCTTTCCCTTGCGGGACACCTTCCACCACGTCCACCAGAACAACATCCGCCAGCTCTTTGCCGGCAATCCGCAGGGCGCAATTTGCCCCCACGTTTCCGGCGCCTACAACGGTCACCTTTTTTCGCATAGAATTCTCAAGGTAGGACAGCGCAGCTTGGCTGTCAAGATCAGCATCCTGAAAGGGCGCCGTTCGTGAGCCAATATTTTGAAGATTTCGACCTCGATAGCATCAGCACTTCGCGCAGCAGAACCGTGACGGAGGCCGACATCGTGAACTTCGCCGGCCTGTCGGGCGACTTCATCGAGCTGCATGTCAGTGCGGCCTACGCGGCCAAAGGGCCTTTCGGAAAACGCATTGCGCATGGCGCGCTGGTGTTCAGCATATCGACTGGATTGACAGTTCAATCCACTAAAATCGACGACACCGTGATCGCTTTTTATGGCATCGATAAATTGCGCTTCACGCGTCCGGTCTTCATCGGCGACACCATCCATGTCGTCAAGAAAGTGATTGGCAAAGAGCAAAAAGGCGCGGACCGGGGCGTGGTGACATTCGAGACAAAGGTGCTGAATCAAGATGGCCAGACGGTAATTATTTACACCGACAAGCTGCTGGTGAAGGCTCGCACGTGACCGGTCCTCTTTCCGGAATTGTCGTTCTGGATCTCACTCGGCTGCTTCCCGGCGCGGTGGCGACTCAGCAATTGGCCGACTGGGGAGCGGAGGTCATCAAGATTGAACAACCGGGCGTGGGCGACTATGCCCGCACCATGAACCCCGCCGTTTTCGCGCGCACGAATAGCGGTAAAAAAAGTGTAGAAATCGATTTGAAGCAGCCGCGGGGCAGGGAAGTGCTGCTCGCCCTCGCCGGGCACGCGGATGTATTGATAGAAGGCAATCGGCCCGGTGTGATGGCGCGGCTCGGTCTCAGCTTCGAGGAATTACACGCCGTGAACAAGCGGTTGATTTACGTCAGCCTGACTGGCTACGGGCAATCGGGACCATATGCGCATTTGGCGGGGCACGACGTGAATTACATGGCGCTCGGTGGGGTGCTGAGCCTGAACCTGCCCATAATTCCGGGCGTGCAGATCGCGGATTTGGTGGGCGGGTCCATGCAATCGGTGATGGGGATTCTACTGGCGCTGGTTGCCCGTCAGCAGACCGGCGAGGGCCGGCACGTGGATGTTTCGATGTACGAAGGCGTCACTTCGCTGCTCACAATTCCGTTAGCAGCGTGGCAAAGTACGAAACGTGAACCGGTGACGGGCAAAGAGACATTGAGCGGCCGCTATGCATGCTACAACCTATACGAAGCGGCGGACGGCCGTTGGCTGGCGGTAGGCGCGCTGGAGCCTAAATTCTGGACGGAACTGTGCACTCAGCTAGGTTGTCCGGAATTGATAGCCCGGCAATTTGAAGAGCCGCAGGATGCAGTGAAGGCGCGGATTGCAGCGATCTTCCGGACGAAATCAGCCGGGGCGTGGTTTGAGCAATTGCGTGAATCCGATTGCTGCGTCACCCCCGTACGCACCGTAAGTGAAGTAGCCGCTGAAATACCGCCGCGCGATGGACCGCCCGCGCCCACGCTAGGCCAGCATACTCGCGAGGTGTTGGCCCGCTGCGGGCTGGGGGCTGGGGACTAGCCACCCAAGTCCCGAGTCCCGAGCCCCGAGCTATCCTAATCCAATGACAGTGAACTACTGCCTGCGCCGCGCTGTACAGTTGCATGCGAACTGCATCGCGATTGAACTGCACGGCCGGCAAATCACTTACCGCGAGTTTTACGAGACAACCGAAAACTCGGCTCGCAAGTTGGCGGCGTTGGGCGCGGCCAAAGGCGACCGCATCGCCGTCTTGATGCACAATTCGCCCGAGTACCTGGATTTGTATTATTCCGTCGCCAGGACCGGCGCTATCATCGTGCCGCTGAACACGCGCTGGCATATCAATGAGATCGTCTTCACGCTCAATGACTCAGGCAGCAGGATGTTGTTTGTCGACGAGCGATTCGCCCCGCTTGTACCGCAAATCCGCGATGCCGTGCCCGCTCTCGAACACTACATCTTTGTGGACAGCGCCGAATGGAAAACCTTGTCGACCGATCCGGCCATCGATCTGACAAATTATACTGAGCCCGGCGAGGACGACATTGCCGGATTGTTCTACACCAGCGGCACCACTGGCGGACCGAAGGGCGCCATGCTCACGCATCGGAATCTGTACACCAATGCGATCCACACGCTGGTCGCGCCGCTTGGCCTTTTGAAGGGTTGGAAGTGGTTGCACTCCGCGCCGATGTTTCACTTGGCCGACGCGGGGGCGATACACGGCCTGACGCTGGCCGGCGCAACCCATGTTTTTCTTCCCACTTTCGATCCGGAAGAAACGATGCGCGCCATCGAACGCCACCGCATCGATATTGTCGTGTTGGTTCCCACCATGCTCAACATGGTTCTGAATCACGCGAACTTCGATCGCTATGACCTTTCAAGTCTGAAGCGGATTCTTTACGGTGCATCGCCGATGCCGCTGCCGCTGCTCCGCCAGGCGATGGATAAATTGCCGTGCGAGTTCATACAAGGTTACGGAATGACCGAGGTGAGCGGCATCCTCACCTTGCTCGCGTTCGCGGACCATCGCTTCGAAGACGCGGACCGGCAATTCGCGCCGGTGAAGTCGGCCGGCAAAGCCGCGCCGTACGCGGAGATCCGGGTTGTGGATCACAACGACAAGGATGTTCCGGTGGGTCAGGTGGGCGAAGTAATCGCGCGCGGACCGAATGTGATGAAGGGCTATTGGAACCGGCCGGAGGTTAACGCCGAAGTTCTGCGCGGCGGCTGGATGCACACTGGCGACCTCGGCGCGCTGGATGAGGAGGGCTTCCTCTATATTCTCGACCGCAAGAAGGATATGATCAAAACCGGCAGCGAAAACGTGTATTCACCCGAAGTGGAATCGGTGGTGTGCGCGCATCCGGGTGTCCTCGAAGCCGCCATCATCGGAGTGCCCGACGCCACTTGGGGAGAGACGATTCGCGCCGTGATCGTAACCCGGCCCGGCGCCAGGCTCACCGAATGCGAATTGATCCAGTGGTGCCGCGGCCGGCTGACAGCCTTTAAATGCCCCACCTCGGTCGCCTTCACGGATACGTTGCCGAAGGGCGGCACCGGCAAAGTGCAGAAGAACGTCTTGCGGGAGCGCTTCGGCCAGCCGGCCCTATCCGCGGGCGAGTAGTTTTTCCCGTACGCGATTCCGATATGCCAGGGCCTGCTCCAGCACGCGGCGGTATTCCTCTACTTCCACATCGCGCTCGCAGCAAGCGATCATCAATGCCCCGTCGTTCCTGAAGTTCCCGTCCCACTCAAGCACCTGCTCGTCGGTCCAAACAGGGGAATACTGCCGCATCTTTTCGTCGTCCATGCGGTCAAAATACGCGCGCAGATTGATGGTAGTTTCGTCGCGCTTTTCGCCGTCGTAGGGTTCTTGTTCAAAATTCCAAATAGGCTGTTCCATGAACTATGCCTGGATCGGTTGAACGCTAGCCTGCAAGCGCCGCATTCCGCGCAGCCAACGGTCGTAGTCGGTGGCTTTCCGGAGCATGAACTCGGCCACTTCCGGATGTGGAAGGATCAGGAAGCGTTCTTCCTCCAGTCCTTTCACCACGGTTTCGGCGACAAACTCGGCGGTCAACGCGCCTTCCAGTAGAAACGATCCGCCACCGTCCGCGTTTTCCAACATCCGGGTCTTCACGCCCATGGGACAAAGTGCGGAGACCTTGATGCCCTGGTCGCCGTAAGTGATGGAGAGCCACTCGGCCAGTCCAAGCGCCGCGTGTTTGGTGACTGCATAGGGAGCGGAGCCGATGGACGTGAGCAGTCCGGCCGCCGAAACGGTCTGTAAAAGGTAGCCTTCCTTGCGAGCCAACATTCCTGGCAGCACCGCGCGCGCGGCATGGATATGCGCCATTACGTTGATCTCCCAGATGCGCTGCCACTCCCGATCCGGAACGTTGCAATCACCCTCGGTGGCGATACCGGCGTTGGAGCAAAACAGGTCGATTAGCCCATGCTTCTTCAGGATGTCGTCGACCATCAACTGGATATCGGATTCGCTGGCAACATTGACGGCGAACGCAGCGCCAACACCGATTTCCGCCGCGACATCACGAGCAGCCTCAAGCTCGATGTCCGCGACCACGACGGTCTTGGCGCCCTCGGCGGCGAATCTTCGGCAGAGCGCGCGGCCGATGCCATTTCCGCCACCGGTGACCACTACAACTTTGTCCTTTACCCGCATTCTTCGATGATACAATGCGCTACTTGACCATTCGCGAGCTCCGAACAGCAGCCGAGAATATGCCCTTCAATAAATTGATCGGCGTGCGCGTGAAGCGGCGTCATGCGGACGGGGTGACCATTGAGTGCGTCATGCGCGATGAGCTACGAAACACTGCCGGCGTTTTACACGGTGGCGTCGCTGCCACGCTGGCCGATGCGGCTGTAGGAATTGCCCTGGCCAGTCACTTCGGAGGACGCCGCGCCTGCACCACCACGGACCTGAAGATCAACTATCTAAGCGCCGTTGCTCAGGGCAAGCTCATAGCCCGGTCGCACTTGCTTCGCATCGGGAAAAAACTATGCGTTGGGCGCGTGGATCTAACCGACGGCCAGGGCAAACTGATTGCCGTCGCGATCGTGACCTACATGTTGTTGTAACCCTCCCGACTCATCTTGAGGCTCTCCGGAGCATCGAGACGAGTCTCGATGCGGCAGCCTGAAGGCCGCGCCACGCCGGCCCCACGTTTCTTAGCAGCCTCCTAAAAGTTTAGGCTCCTTCCGCCGATGTTCAGATGGGAGACCTATGACTCGGAACCGGGGCCTGGACAGCTTACGCGGATTGGCTATTTTGCTGGTGCTGGGCGTGCACGTCCAGGCTAGTCAAACCTGGGCTAAGGTCGGTTGGCTTGGCGTCGACCTGTTTTTCGTCCTCAGCGGATTCCTGATTTCCAATCTCCTTTTTGGCGAGTACAAAACGCACGGCGCCATCAATCTGAAATCGTTCTATATCCGGCGAGGGTTCAAACTTTATCCAAGCTTTTATTTCCTGCTGCTGGTCACCATCGTTTACTGTTTAACCACCGGGAGAAGCATTCGGCCGGGCGCGGCTCTCGCCGAATTCGCCTTCATGCAAAACTATTTCACGGGCCTGTGGGGACACACTTGGTCTCTGGCCGTCGAGGAACACTTCTATATTCTTCTACCGCTCACATTGGTATTCATGGCCCGGCGAGCTGCCAGTGGCCGGCCGTTCCGCAGGATTCCCATGCTGTTTCTCACGGTGGCGGTGGTATGCCTGGCGGCGCGCGTGGCGATGTGGCTGCTGGTGGAATTTCAGTACAATACCCACTTCCAAAGATCGCACTTGCGATTCGATTCGCTGTTGTTCGGAGTGCTGCTTTCTTATTACTTCAATTTCGAATCGGAGCGCGTTTCCAAATGGACCAGCATCCATCGCAAGCGGCTCTTCTTCGGCTCCTTCCTGGCCATCCTGCCCTGTATGATTCTGCCGAACAGCAATCCCTGGGTCTACACCATCGGATTCTCGCTGGCGTATATGAGCTTCGGCGGGCTGCTGCTGCTTACGCTCTTCGATGAGCGCGGAAAGCTGGTTGTGAATAAGAAATCGGGCATCGCCGAGCGGGCCTTGGCGGGCATGGGAGTCTTCTCTTATTCCATTTACCTATGGCACGTTCCCATTGCGATGGCCTTTGGGCAATTGAACCACTGGTTGGAGGTGCAGCATGTGCAGCCCAATCCATATGGTCTGTTTGTCGTGTACCTGCTGGTGTCGATCGCGTTCGGATCGGCCATCTCGAAATTGCTCGAACTTCCCTTGTTGCGTTTTCGCGACCGCGTGGTCCCACGCCGGACCAAGCTGGGAATCGCCACGAATGAGAATGTCGAGACAGTTTACGAACCACGCGCCGCTGGAACAACGCTGGTTGATGCAGTGGAATAGCTGCTTGCTGAGACGTGGCGCGGACACTCGTGTCTGCGGCCTCGAGACTCGTCTCGAGGCTCTTCCCCGGAGCATCGAGACGAGTCTCGATGCCGCAGCCTTGAGAGGCCGCGCCACGTCTGGTTACGCCGCCGGGCGCATCTTGACCCTCGACATACGATCCCCCAACTGCGGGATCGCAGCTCTCAGCACGTCTTCGATACGCTCCGCGAAAAGGAACTTCATCTCGTTGCGGACCTCTTCCGGCAAGTCGCGCAGGTCCTTCTGGTTGCCCTTGGGCAGGATCACCGATTGCAATCCGGCGCGCCGTGCCGCCAGCACCTTTTCTTTCACGCCGCCGATCGGCAGCACCAGCCCCGTTAACGTGATCTCGCCGGTCATGGCCAGATCGCTCCGGGCCGGAAGCTTGGAATACAGCGACGCCAAGGCCGTAGCCATGGTCACGCCCGCGGACGGACCGTCTTTCGGGATCGCGCCCGCCGGAACGTGTACGTGCACACCGGCGTCCTTGAACAGCGACGGCGCGATATCGAAGTCGCCGGCATGCGACCACAGGTAGCTCTGCGCCGCCTTGGCCGATTCCTGCATCACTTCGCCGAGCTGACCCGTAAGCGTCAGACCTTTGCCGTCGGGCAGCAGCGTCGCTTCGATATACAGCACATCGCCGCCCGCCTCCGTCCACGCCAAGCCGGTTGAAACGCCCGGAGGCAATTCACGGCGCGCTTGTTCTTGAGTGAAAGGCTCCGGCCCGAACATTTCGATCAGATCGTCGGGCTGGATTGTGCAAGCCGCCAAGTCCTGGTTTTCCGCATAACGTAGCGCTATCTTACGCGCCGCCCGGCCAATGGCGCGCTCCAACTGCCGTACGCCCGCCTCGCGCGTGTAGCCGCTGATGATCTTTCGTACCGTCGCGTCTGGAATGCTGCATCGCTCCACGGTGAGCCCGGTTTCCTTGAGTTGCCGGGGCAGCAAATACCGCTTGGCGATCTGCAGTTTTTCTTCTTCGCTGTAACCCGAAAGCCGCAGCAATTCCATACGATCCAGCAACGGCGCCGGAATAGTATCCAACGCATTCGCCGTCGTCACAAATAGAACCTTCGACAAGTCGAACGGCAGGTCGAGATAGTTATCGCGGAAGGTCTTGTTCTGCTCCGGATCCAGGATCTCCAGCAATGCCGCCGCCGGGTCGCCCCTGAAATCGTGGCCAAGCTTATCGACCTCGTCCAACATCAGCACCGGATTATTCGCTCCAGCGCGGCGCATGGCTTGCAGAACACGGCCCGGCAGCGCGCCGATGTAAGTACGCCGGTGGCCGCGCAATTCGGCTTCGTCATGTAGACCGCCCAGACTCAACCGCTCGAATTTACGATTCAAAGCCCGGGCGATCGATTGCCCCAGCGACGTCTTGCCGACGCCGGGAGCGCCGACGAAGCACAAGATGGGCGCCTTCGCGTCCGGGTTCAGCTTCAACACACCCAGGTGTTCCAGGATGCGCTCCTTCACGTCTTTCAAACCGAAGTGATCTTCATCCAGCACCCGCCGCGCTCTCGCGATATCGAGGGAATCCTCGGTGCCCTTGCGCCACGGCAACTCGAGCACGTAGTCGAGATAGGTCCGGATCACGTTGTAGTCCGGCGCGCCTGGAGGCAACTTCGCCAAGCGGTTCAATTCGCGCGTGGCTTCCTTCAGGATTTCCTCGGGCAAATCGGCTTTATCCAACCGCTCGCGCAGTTGATCGGCCTCCGCCTGCTCGCCGCCTTTATCGCCCAGCTCCTGCTGGATGGCGCGCATCTGCTGGCGCAGCATGTACTCACGCTGCTCCTTATTCATCTCACTCCGCGCTTCGGAAGTGATTTTATTGCGCAGTTCCAGCACCTGCACTTCGTGCGTCAGGTATTTGTGCAGTAGCCGCAAAGCTTCCGCGCGGCTGGGAGCTTCCAGCACGGACTGCGACTTTACCGCGTCCAGGCTGAACATGGAAGCCAGTACGAACGATAACCGCAGCGGATCGTCGTTGGCCACCAATAGTCCGCGCAATTCCTGGGGAGCGTTGGGTTGAGCCAAAGTTAGCGCTTCGCCGGCCAGATCGATCAATGCGCCTTGCAGAGCTTCCAGTTCCGAGCTGGTATCTTCCGGCAAAGGCAACGGCGCGACGCGCGCTTTCAGGAATGGCTCCGAATGGTCGAGCTTCACCATGGCTACGCGCTCCATGCCCATCACCAGCAATTCCAGATGTCCTTCTTCAGAGCGCGACATTTTGCGGATAACCGCCTTGGTGCCGATCGCATACAACTCATCCTGCGTCGGCACATCCACGTCGCCGTCGCGCTGTGTAAAGACCAGGACCTCCTTGGACTCGCTCGCCAGCGCAGCCTCCACCGCCGCTATCGAGGCCGGCCGCCCGGCCGACAACGGCATCACCAGATAAGGGAACAACACTGCGTTCTTCAGCGGCAATACAGGCAGCTCGTAAACAACTGGTTGTTCAGACATATTCGTTTCCTTCCGTGCTCATTCGCACCGTTAAAAGACCATCTTGCGCTTCGATCGTCACCCGCGCATTTTCAAGATCGGCGGGCATATCGAGATAACGTTCGAATCGGTTATATGAAATCTCCATTGCGTAATAACTGCAACCCTCTTCGACTACGGTGTCGCGGCGAACGCCACTGACACATACCCGGCGTCCGCGAATGCTCACCGTCACTTCGTCGGCCCGTACCCCGGCGAGATCGAACTTCAGGACCCAACCGTCCCTGGTCCGATAGACATCCGCCGAAGGCTGCCACGGCGCCGGACTCGGCCAACTTCTACCTGGACTACTCATAGGGCTCCAATACGTTAGATGCGTCCTGGCAAAAAAAGAAGCAGGCCCGCAACGAACCTGCTTCCTTTAGACTCAACACCGGTAACGGTTTATTTGAAAATAGTGCTTAAAACCCAACACGGGCAAGAGGTGAAAGAGGTGACTGTCACCTCTTTCACCTTACTTGTTGGGAACCACCACAAACAGGTTGCCGCCTCCGCGTTTTATAAGCAACAGCGTGGACTCCCGAGATGCGCCCGCCTTCACGGCCGCATTGAATTCCGCGACGGTTTTGACATCGCGGTGATTCACTTGGGCGATCACGTCGCCGGTATGCAGACCGGCCGCCGAGGCCGCGGAATCCTCATCGACGTCGGTGATGATGACTCCCGCCGTACCCTCCGGAAGTTGAAGCTGTTCGCGGATGTTCGCGTTCAGCGCCTCTACCGAAACACCACCCAAGGCGCCCTTCTCGCCCTTGCCTTGAATGTCCGGCCGTTCGCCCGTGGCATCGGCGGTTTCCTTGAACTCACCCAGCTTGACCGGAACATCCAGGTTCTGACCTCCGCGCGCGACCTTCAGGTGCACCGTGGTGCCGGGCTCGAAGCCGGCGATCTGTAACCGGAAGGCGTTTACGTCGTCAACCGGATTGCTGTTGATGGCTGTAATTACATCACCAACTTTGATCCCAGCCCGCAACGCCGGAGATTCGTTCTCCACGTGCGCAATCGCCACGCCCTTTGCGTTCGGTATGCCGAAAGCCTTGGCCATGTCCGGGGTCAGCTCTTGGGGCAGAATACCCATAAAGCCGCGGGAAACTTTCCCCTTCTTAAGAATCTGGTCCATCAGGCTGTGCGCCAGATTGGCGGGGATGGCGAATCCGATACCCTCGTTGCCGCCCGTCTCGCCGGAAAGGATGGCGGTGTTGATACCAACCAATTCTCCCTTGGTGTCGATCAAGGCGCCGCCGGAGTTACCGCGGTTGATGGGCGCGTCGGTCTGAATGAAGTCTTCAAACCTCTCGATGCCGAGACCGGCGCGGCCCATGGCGCTGATGATGCCCATGGTGACCGTCTGGCCCAATCCGAAAGGATTGCCGATCGCGAGAACGACATCGCCCACCTGCGCGTGCCCCGAATCCGCGAACGGCAGCGCGGTAAGGCCGCTCTTGTCGATCTTCAATACCGCGATGTCGGCGAACTTATCCGATCCCACAATCTTGGCCGGATATTCGTGCTTGTCGAAAAATGCCACCTTCACGTCTGTGGCGCCTTCGACAACGTGATTGTTCGTCAAAATGTAGCCGTCCGCGCTCACCACCACGCCCGAGCCGAGACTGGTCTCGCGCTGCGAACGGGGCTGTTGCTGCTGCGGCATGCGGCCACCGAAGAATTGACGGAAAAATGGATCGTCCATCATGCCCCGCGGCATTTGCTGTTGCCGTACGACCTTAGACGACGAGATGTTTACGACGGCCGGCATGGAGCGCTTCACTACCGGGGCGAAGCTGGTGAGCGGCCCCTGGTCGGACGAAGCGGCATGCGCGGTGTCGACAAAAACCGGAACGTGATGCGAGCCGGTTACGGACACGATGAGCGCGCCGACCAGCATGGCAATCACAACTGATAAAACAGCCGTGGATTTACGGATGTGACCCTTCATATGTTTCATGCTTCCTTCAGAGCCGCTTCACGCTCGCGGCTCGCGATTTTAGATTCAAACTTCAACTTCCCGGCCGAATCGAGGTCCACCAGGACTTGATGACCGTCGCGTACCTCGCCTCCCAGAATCAAGCGCGCCATCGGCGTTTCAATTTCGCGCTGGATCGCCCGTTTCAACGGCCGGGCGCCGTACGCCGGATCGTAGCCGGAGCGGACCAGATGTCCGCGGGCCGCGTCCGATAACTCCAGCTCAATATGGCGGTCGGCCAGCCGCTTACGCAACCCGTTCAGTTGTATCTCAATTATCCGCTTGAGATGCTCCTCGGTAAGCGTATGGAACACGATAGTTTCATCCACCCGATTCAGGAACTCCGGCCGGAAATGATGCCGCAGCTCGTCCAGCACCATGTTTTTCATCCGGTCGTATCCTTCGCCGGCGAATGTTCCTTTATATTCCAAAATGCGGTGACTGCCGATATTGGAGGTCATGATCGCTATCGTGTTCTTAAAATCGATGGTGCGCCCTTGCCCGTCCGTAAGCCGTCCGTCATCAAGAATTTGCAGCAGCACGTTGAATACGTCGGCGTGGGCCTTCTCAATTTCGTCGAAAAGGACTACACAATATGGACGACGTCTGACGGACTCCGTTAGTTGCCCTCCTTCTTCATAACCCACGTAACCAGGCGGCGCGCCGATCAGCCGGGCGACAGCGTGCTTCTCCTGATACTCCGACATGTCGATTCGAATCATGGCCTTTTCGTCGTCAAACAGGAATTCGGCAAGTGCGCGAGCCAGTTCGGTTTTACCTACGCCCGTGGGTCCGAGAAAAATAAAGCTGCCAACGGGACGGTTAGGATCCTTTAACCCGGACCGCGCCCGCATCACGGCCTCCGCGACAGCCTGAACAGCCTCGTCCTGGCCGATCACGCGCTTGTGCAATTCGTCTTCAAGATGGAGCAGCTTTTGCATCTCGCCTTCCAGGAGTTTCGAAACAGGCACTCCGGTCCAGCGGCTCACCACCTCGGCGATATCTTCTTCATCCACTTCTTCTTTGAGCATCCGCTTGCCGGATTGCTTTTCAGCGAGCCGCGCTTCTTCCGTCTTCAGCTTGCGCTCGAGTTCGGTGAGCGTCCCGTATTTGAGCTCGGCGGCGCGGTTCAGGTCGTACTGGCGCTCGGCTTTCTCGATTTCGATGCGCGTGTGCTCCAGTTGTTCGCGCAACGCACGCAGCCGCTGCACGCCTTCTTTCTCCGCCTGCCACTGGGCTTTCAGAGCGTCGGAATCCGATTTCAAATTGGCCAGCTCTTTTTCGATCCTCTTGAGCCGGTCCTTGGAAGCGGTGTCGGACTCCTTCTTCAGCGCCTCACGCTCGATTTCGAGCTGCATGATGCGGCGCAGGATCTCATCCAGGTTAGACGGCATGGAATCGATTTCGGTGCGAAGCTTCGCGGCCGCCTCGTCCATCAGGTCGATGGCTTTGTCCGGCAGGAAGCGGTCGCTGATGTAGCGATTCGAAAGCACGGCCGCCGCCACCAGCGCCGAATCCTTGATGCGGACGCCGTGGTGTACTTCGTACCGCTCGCGCAGCCCGCGCAGAATCGAGATGGTGTCTTCGACGCTCGGTTGATCCACGTACACGGTCTGGAAGCGGCGTTCAAGCGCCGCATCCTTCTCGATATATTTGCGATATTCGTCGAGCGTGGTGGCGCCGATGCAATGCAACTCGCCGCGCGCCAACATGGGCTTCAGAAGATTGCCTGCATCCATGGAACCTTCTGCTTTACCCGCGCCCACCACGGTATGCAATTCGTCGATGAACAGGATAATCTGCCCTTGGGCCGATTGCACTTCTTTCAAGACGGCTTTGAGGCGCTCTTCGAATTCACCCCGAAACTTCGCGCCCGCGATCAGCGCGCCCATATCCAGCGAAACGACGCGCTTGTCCTTCAGCCCTTCGGGAACGTCGCCGCGCACGATGCGCCCGGCTAAGCCTTCCACAATCGCGGTTTTGCCGACGCCGGGCTCGCCGATTAAAACCGGATTATTCTTGGTGCGCCTGGAAAGCACCTGAATTACGCGGCGAATCTCTTCGTCGCGTCCGATCACCGGATCGAGTTTCCCTTGCGCGGCAAATTGCGTCAGATCGCGGCCGTACTTTTCGAGCGCTTCGTAGGTAGCTTCCGGATTCTGATTGGTGACCCGCTGGCTGCCGCGGACCTCTTGCAAAGCCCGCATCAGCCGTTCCCGGGTGACGCCGAACTCACGGAAGAGCTTTGAATCGCCGGTAAGGGCGAGCAGAACGTGCTCCACCGACGTAAAATCGTCCTTCAGCCGCTTGGCTTCGTTTTCGGCATTCGTGACCAGCTTGGTCAAACGTGGCGTGACATAGACTTGATCGGCGGCGCCGGAAACCTTAGGTAGTCGATCGATATCCTGTTGAACCCGTGTCCGCAAAGCATCTACTTGTATGTCTGCTTTGTTGAGGATAGAGGGAGCCAGCCCACCTTCTTGCTCCAGCAGCGCCAGAAGGAGGTGTTCGACATCCACCTGCTGGTTTCCGTAGCGAACCGCAAGGGATTGAGCAGAGCGGACCGCTTCCTGCATCTTTTCAGTAAAGCGATTGAAGTCCATGGTGGCTGCCTGTTAGACGCTGAATCTTAGCGAATCGTTATCAACTAAGTTAAGCTTATCACTAGTAGGCCAGAAAAACAATGAGGTGACAGGCACCTCAATCACCGCCATCCCTATCATGTGGTTGAGCTACCGGGATCGGTGAAAGAGGTGACTGTCACCTCTTTCACCTATTAGTGCCCGTACCGCGAATGCCGTTGCTATGAACGGATCGTCTTCCTTTACCAGATTCTCTGGATTGGACCAGCTACCGTCCGGTTTCTGAGACCGCTCCAACGCTTCGGTCACCGCCGGGCTCCTGGGTACGCCTAGCGCCCGGAATGCCTGGCTGCTTGCCGCCGCATAGTAGAACGCCAGTCCATGGGGCCAGCGCTGAAACGCTTCTCCTGCGAACCCTGGAACCGCCATATCCTTATGATGCGTGCTCAACCATCTCGCGGCCGCCTTGACGCGCTCGTCGTCCAAAGGCCGGCCTAGGGCTAACAGGGCGAGAATTCCGTCCGCAGTCGTGGTTCCATAGCTGCGGAAATGCCGGCCGTCGTGCCCGGCCTTGTTGGTATCGAATTCAGTTGTTGAAAAGAAGAATCCGCCGTCTGCGTTATCGGGATGTTCCGGATCGTAATTCTGGCAGCGTTCGACGAAGGTGCGTGCGCGATGGAAGGCCGGACCGCCGACCCCAGCCGCCCGCAGCGCTTCAATCACGTAGCGCGTCATCGAAAGGTCCACGTGACCGGGATTCGGTGGGGTATGCTCGATGCCGCCCATACCCCAGGCGCCATACGGCTTGTCATCGGAATGCCAGCCGTTGTCTTCGGTGAATTGTTGGCGAAGCAGACAGGCGGCCATCGGTCTTACCTGCGCCTCCCATCCCGGGCGCTTGGCCCGGCAGAGCGCGCTCACCGCCAAGGCCGTCGCGTAGTTGGGATAGTCCGGCAGAGTTGGATCGATCATTCCCAGCGCGCCTTGGGAATTCGTATTACGGCGAATAAATTCGATGGCGCGATCGATTTTCGCGGCCGGCTGCCGGTCGTCAACCTGCAACAGCGCTTCGAGAACGAACGGCGTCAGGGATTGGCCGGACCGCAGCAGTCCATAGGTATGGCTCGGCCAGCCCCCGTCTTTCGCTTGCTGGTTCCAGAGAAATTCAGTAGCTCTGGCGAGCGGCTGTTTTCGGGAACAGCCTGTGACGGCGAACAGGGCAAGGACGGCAAGGCTGCAAAGCCTCATGCAGTTATTATGCCGTCTAAGACCGCTCTCTTACGGCTTAGAACTGTATGCGCACCAGAAGTTGCAAGATGCGGGCGTAGCCCAACGCGCCGGGCCCGACCTGGGTTACCGTTCCGAAGCCGGTAAAGTTCAGGCAGCCAACGCCGGGAGTGCAGCCATTGGCGGTATCATTCCGACCAAGCGCTGTCGATGCCAGGCCAGGAAGTCCGCCTATGCGGCCGTTCGAATTCGGATAGGCCTTGAAGTTCAGCCCGGAGTTATAACCAGTGAAGTTGGCGTGGTTGAAAACATTGAATGCGTC
>CATPCJ010000321.1 GCA_955652915.1 uncultured Bryobacteraceae bacterium | reverse complement strand
TGAGTGGCGGCGGCCACTAGCCCCTACGATTGTCCTCGGCAGCGATCAGGTGCCGCATGAGATTGCGATCTCTCTTTTGCGCGAGCGCGCGAATGACGATGCGCTGCTCGAACTACGGCTCGAGCACGGAGAGTCGCGGCAAATCCCGATTGCGCTTCCCGGAATTCCCGTTACCAAGGAAGCCATGCTGCACGGCCAGATCTACGTGCGCAAGTACGTTCGACTTCCGGACGACATCCCTCTGGGCTATCACCAATTGGTTCTACGAATCGCGGACGTTGAATCCGCTCCAACGCATCTGATCGTTTGTCCGAGCCGTGCATATCAGCCGCCATCGCTGGAATCGGGCCGGGCCGCGGGCATAGCCATCAGTCTGTACGGAGTGCGTTCGCCGCGTAATTGGGGATGCGGCGACGTCACCGATCTCAAGGCTGTGATCGACTGGGCGGTGGACCAAGCGGGCGCCAGTTTTATCTCCCTGAACCCGCTGCACGCTATTCCCAATCGCCAGCCATACAATACCAGTCCATATCTTCCGAACTCGGTTTTCTATCGCAACCCGATTTATTTGGATCTGGAACAGATGGAAGATTTCAAGGCTTGCAGGGTTGCGCTGAAGCTGCTCGAATCGCCAGCGGTTAGCGGTGAGATTCGCGCCCTGCGCTCCACCGAGTTCGTCGAATACGAACGCGTCTACACCTTGAAGATTCGATTCTTGAAGCTCGTGTTTCGAACTTTCCTGGGCGAGTGGCGACGAAATACGAAACGCGCCCGCCAGTTTCGCGAATACATTGACCGCGAGGGTGACTTGCTGGACCGTTTCGCCGTTCACTCCGCGCTGGATGAAGTGATTCACCAGGAACATCCCAACGTTTGGAATTGGCCGGCGTGGCCCGAGCCCTATCAAGATCCGGAATCGGCCGCCACGCGGGAGTTCGCGAAAAGACACTGGCGCAACGTTCTGTTCCATAAATACGTGCAGTGGCAACTCGATTTGCAGTTCGCCTCAGCGCAGGAACATGCGTGCCGGCGCGGTCTGAGAGTGGGACTGTATCACGACCTCGCGCTGGCCACCGATCGCTTCGGAGCGGACCTGTGGGCGCACCGCGGCTTTTTCATTACCGGCGCCCGCGTCGGCGCGCCGCCGGACATTTTTTCTCCGAAGGGACAAGACTGGGCTTTTCCGCCGCCCAACTCGCAGCGGCATTATCTGGACGGTTACCGGCTCTTCGCCGAATCCATCCGGAAAAACTGCCGCCATGGCGGCGCGCTCCGCATCGATCACGTGATGCGTTTCTTCAGGCTGTTCTGGATTCCGGACGGTATGCAGGCGGTGGACGGAACGTACGTGCGCGATCGTAGCGAGGACCTGCTGCGCATTCTGGCGCTCGAAAGCGTACGGCAAAAGGTGCTGGTTGTGGGTGAGGATCTGGGCACCGTTCCGGACGAGATCCGCGAATCGCTGCATCGGTTCGGAGTGCTGAGCTATCGCCTGCTGTATTTTGAAAAAACTCCAGACGGCCGGTTTCATGCGCCACAGCAATACCCGCGCGATGCCCTGGTCTCGGTGACAACACACGATCTGCCAACCCTCGCGGGTTTCTGGCTGGGACGCGATATCGGGGCACGCCGGGATGCCGGGCTCCTGCCTGACGAGGCCACTTACAACCGGATGCTGGAAGAACGCACCGCCGAAAAGCAACAAATGCTCGATCTGCTCATCGGCCTGAAACTCTTGCCGGATTGGTTTCCGCGCAACGCACCGGACGTTCCGCAACTCACCGGCGAATTACACAACGCCATCGTTGGTTTACTCGCATCGACTCCTTGCAAACTGATGGTCTTGAATCAGGAAGACCTGCTGAAGGAAACCGAGCAACAGAACCTTCCCGGCACTACAGCCGAGTACCCGAACTGGCGCAGGAAAATGAAATGCACGGTCGAAGAGCTGTGGGGATCGCCGGAAATTCAATCGTTCACACACATGTTCCGGGCTTGGATGGAGAAAACCGGCCGATTGAATCCGTCCAGCTCTACATAAGGAAACCGAGCAGTAAAACCTTCCCGGAACTTCTACAGCCGAGCACCCGAACTGGCGCGGGAAAATGAAATGCACGGTCGAAGAGCTGTGGGGATCGCCGGAGATTCAGTTCGCTCACGCCCGCTCTACATGAAGTAATCTTTGACTTTATCGATGATGCCTTTCTCGTGCGGCTCGTTCTCAATGGGGAGCGTCTCGCGCAATTGCTCGAACATTTTTCGTTGCTCGCGAGTCAGCTTGCTGGGAACGCGGACGTCGATATGCACGAAAAGATCGCCGCGGCTCGCTGCCTGCAGCCTGGGAACGCCCATATTTCGAAGGCGAATGCGAGATCCGTTCTGCGTTCCTTCCGGAACCTTCAAAGTTTGCAGTCCATCGAACGTCAGCAGATCGATGTCGGTTCCCAGCGCCGCTTGCGCAATATTGATGGGAATGGTGCAGTGCAGCTCATCGCCCTGGCGCCCGAAAATCGGATGTTCTTTCACTTTCACCACGACGTACAGATCGCCCGGAGGTCCGCTATTCGACCCGGGCTGTCCTTCATTGCTCAAACGCAGGCGGGTTCCCGTATCGACGCCGGCTGGAATGTTCACTTTTAGCTTCCGCTCGGTGCGGACGTAACGCTCGCCCTTGCACTGCGTGCACGGACGGCGGACGATCTGGCCGCGTCCTCCGCATTGGTTGCAAGTGCGGCGAATCTGCAAAAAGCTTTGCTGGTAGATTACTTCACCACGCCCATGGCACATCGGACAACCGACCAGGCCGTCGTTCTTTTCGGCTCCAGTTCCTTCACAGCGCGAGCAGAGGTCGAGCCGCGGAACCTGGATGTCCACACTCAGGCCGCGGATGGCGTCCTCCAGATTGATCTCCAAGTCATAACGCAGATCCTCGCCGCGCTGCGCCCGGCTTCGGCCACGCTTTCCGCCGCCGAACATGTCCCCGAGGCCGAAGAGGTCGCCTAAAATGTCGCTGAAATCGGCGAAGGCGTTTGGATCGAAGCCTTGATTGGCGCCAAAACCCTGCAGGCCCTGATGACCATACCGGTCGTAGGCGGCCCGCTTTTGCGGATCGCTCAGAATGCTGTACGCCTCAGCCGCTTCCTTGAATTTCTCCTCGCTTTCCCGATCGTTGGGATTCCGGTCGGGATGGTATTTCATCGCCATCTTTTTGTAGGCGCTCTTCAGGCCGGGAGTGTCCACCTCGCGGGCAACGCCCAGAATCTCATAATAGTCGCGCTTGGTCACGTTCATTGCTTCTTCACTGCTACCTTTACCATGGCGGGCCGCAACAGCCGTCCTCGAAAATTATAACCTCGCTGATACTCATCCAAAATCGTATCTTCTTCCGCGTCGGCCGTTTCCACTCTATCCACGGCGTGATGAATATGCGGATCGAATTTCTGCCCTTTCGCACTAATCGGCTCCAAGCCCAACTTCTTTAGCGTGTCGGAGAGTCGTTGATAGATCAGTTCCATTCCGCGCGCATATTCCGAGTCGGCATCTCCCATTTTGAGAGCACGCTCAAAATCGTCGAGAATCGGCACAATCGCCCCCACGCTTTCGCTGTTTGCATATTCGATCACTTCCGCTTTTTCGCGATCCGCGCGCCGGCGGAAATTGTCGAACTCAGCTTGACGCCGCAGCAGCCGGTCCCGCAATTCGTTTTTTTCTTCGAGCAGACGATCGCGCTCGGCAGAGACGGGATCGGCCTGAGTCACGCTTTCTTCGGCGGTATCCACTAGGGGCTCTTTCGGGTTCATACTTTTATTTTACAGGGACGCTTTCGGTGGGACTACTGAAATCGCATCTCTCCGGTAAACGCCTCCCTTACGGTCGCGGTTCTGATTCGCACACCCCTATCACACCCCTATACGGGTAAGCTCCGGAAGGCTTGTCCAACATGATAGACCGCGGACATCGCTTTTCCGTAATTCATGCGCATGGGGCCAAGGACGGCGATTTTAGCGTAGACTCCGCCGGCCAAGGGAATGGATACTCCGATCAGTGAAAGCTCGCTCAGGGGATGCGCGTCGCCTAGTCCCACCTGGACGGCCAGCTCACCGGCGGGCTGTTCCAGAAAACGATCCAGGAGCTGCAGGATGCGCTTCTTTTCCTCCAGAGTCTGAAATAACTCGCGCAGTTTTTCGCGGGTCAGATGCAAATCCAACCCAACCAGATTGCCGGTGCCCTCCATATGGATTTCAGGCGTTAGCTGGATGTCCAGCAAGCCCTTGGAATAGAGCAGCGTCAGCTTGTTCAGCATCGCATCGTACACCGCGCTCTGCTCTTCGAGCCGCCGCTTGAGATCGGTGTGGATTTCAGACAGGCTCCAGCCCGTGAAATTACGGTTGATGTAGTTCCGTATGGATAACAGGTCGTCCTGGGCCACGAGCTCGTCCAGCGCAACCACTCGATTGTGGACTACCCGATCGCGCGTCACGACGATCATGAGCACCCGATGGTCGGCTAAACCGATCAGTTCGATCTGATCCAGG
This sequence comes from uncultured Bryobacteraceae bacterium, assembly GCA_955652915.1. GTDB lineage: Bacteria > Acidobacteriota > Terriglobia > Bryobacterales > Bryobacteraceae > Palsa-89. Next base: position 15,454 of record CATPCJ010000321.1, on the reverse strand, counting down.
ATTTGACTGGAGGCCGGAATCGCAGCCGTGATCCCCACGCTCTGAGTCATTTCCGTCAACATTTGGGAGGAGCGTTCCACCCGGGCTTCCATGGTGTTCATCTGGCTCAACTCGCTGCGTAAACGTTGCAACTCGGCCATGAGCAAGCGCGCTCTCGCCAGCGATTGTACGTAACTACGAAATGCTTTCTCGGTGGGGATGCGCCCGGCCGAGGTGTGAGGCTGAGATAAATAGCCCCCATCGCAGAGATCCGCCATCACACTGCGTATCGTGGCGGAACTCAGGTTATCCCTACGGTGGCGCGAGACGGTTTGAGAACCGACCGGCTCACCAGTCTGGATGTAGGACTCAACAATCGAATGTAAGATATCCTGTTCGCGATGGGTCATCGGCGCAAAATGTCTCCGGGACCTGGATTATCCTCTAATTATTGATTGTAAAGGGCTTTTGCTTTGAGGTCAAGCATTGCTTCCAAACAGCCAGGAACTTCGCATAGCCGGCAGACATGCGGAATCGAATTGGGTGGAGCCTGATAGGCTTAGGAGTAGCCCACTTCCTTCGGCTTTTGACAGGTCGCCCTCCTTTGATTCACATTTTGCAACGAATCGCGCGATCATCCAGGATTTCAAGCGGGCGGCAGCGAAGCACTGGAGCCGCACGAGTCCTGGATGGAATTCGCCGACATGCGATCAGACGCAACTCCTGCCCCAATTGTTAACCGATCAGTTAGCCCGCTTGCGCTGCGACGTTCCTCAACAATTCCTCGGCATAAAATGCGCCGGCCGGCGTGTCCTCATGCTTGAAAAACACGTAGACGTCCTGGCCTCGCGTTAGCAATTGCTCCACCCTGCCCGCGATCTCTTTGCGATCCTCGGCCGAATACTCCGGCATTCGAAGCCTGGAGTAAACGAAGTCCGTTGTAACCACTTCCGGGATCACCAGTTTCTCCGATTCCGCTAAACAAAGCCCTACTTTGTGTTTCTCCAGCAGCGCATATACCGAATCCTGCAGCCAGGAGGCATGCCGGAATTCAAACGCGCACCGAATTTCGCCCGGCAGCGTCGCCAGAAAATCGGCCAGCAGCGCTTCATCGCATTTCAGCGCCGGAGGAAGTTGAAACAGCACCGGACCCAGCCGCCGGGCGGACCGCAACGGGTCGATCGCCTGAAAAAACACGTTGGTGAACTCGGATGGCTTCAGCCGTAGAATGTGCGTGATCCGCATGTGCGCCTTAAGTGGAAAAACGAAGCCACCATGCGTTTCAGCGACCCATTTTTCGAGCGTCGAGGCCGACGGAAGCCGCCGAAAAGTGTAATTCACTTCGACCGCGTTCAGGCGCTCGGAATAATAGGACAGGAATTTCTTGGACGGCAGCTTTTCCGGATAAAACTCCGGCTTCCAACTCGGATAAGCGAACCCGGACGTGCCTGCATACAAAGTGGGCATGCTAAACCTCGCGAAGTGTGTATCTCGCATCCAACGACGCGAGTGCAGCATCCCATACAATAGTTCAAAAGCCCGTGACTCCGCAAAAACCCAAGAAACGCTCGTCCGAGCGCCTCCGCGAACTGTGGCCCGACATCAAGGAATTGATTCGTCCGCGGCGGCGCATACTCGGTCTCGGCTTCCTGTTGATGATCATCAGCCGGCCGTGTGGCTTGGTGCTGCCGGCCTCCACCAAATGGTTGATCGACGACGTCATCGGCAAGCGCCGCGTGGATTTGCTATTACCCCTGGTGCTCATTGTCGTGGTCGCCACGCTGATCCAGGGCATCACTTCGTACGCCATTACGCAGTTGGTTTCGAAAGCCGGACAGCGTTTGATCGCCGAGCTGCGCCAAAAGGTGCAGGCGCACATCGCTCACTTGCCGGTCTCCTATTACGACGCCAATAAATCCGGAGCGCTGGTCTCGCGCATCATGACCGACGTGGAGGGCATTCGCAATCTGCTGGGCACCGGCCTGATCGAATTCGTCGGCGGAATACTGATGGCGGTCCTGGTTTTGGTATGGCTCTTGTATCTCAACTGGAAGCTCACCGCCATTGCGCTGGTGGTCATCGTGGGATTTTCCTTGGTATTGCGGAAGGCCTTCGGAGTCATCCGGCCCATTTTTCGGGAGCGCGGAAAAATCACGGCGGACGTGACCGGCCGTCTCACGGAATCGTTGGGGGGCGTCCGCGTCATTAAGGGATATCATGCGGAAGCCCGTGAAGAGGAAGTTTTCGCGAAGGGCGTTCACCGCATATTGAACAACATTCTGAAAAGCCTGACTGCGACGTCAATCATGGGCCTTTCAGCCAGCGTGCTGATGGGTGTGGTGGGAGCCGCGATTATGTACATCGGCGCGCGGCAGATCCTGGCGCACACCATGACGTTGGGCGAATTCATGACCTTCACGGCGCTGCTTGCGTTTATGATCGCGCCCATGTTTCAGATCGTCAGTATCGGAACGCAGCTCACCGAGGCTCTGGCCGGGTTAGAGCGCACGCGCGAAGTTCTAAGGGAGCGGCCTGAGGACCAGGATCCCCGCCGCACGGTTTCCCTGCCGCCGATTACCGGCGAGGTCGTCTTCGATCACGTCAGCTTCGCTTATGACTCCGGCAAAACCGTCCTGCGGGATGTATCGCTTCTGGCGGAGCCCGGCACCGTCACCGCGCTGGTGGGGCCGTCGGGCTCCGGCAAATCCACCACCATCGGTCTCATCGCCGCGTTTCATGTGCCTGAATCGGGAACCATCCGTGTGGATGGAGTGGATCTCTCGACCGTCCGGCTGGATTCCTATCGCACGCATCTCGGCGTCGTGCTTCAGGAGACTTTTCTATTCGACGGCACCATTCGCGAGAACGTCGCGTTTGCCCGGCCGCATGCATCTGAAGCGCAGATCATGGAAGCTTGCCGCATCGCTCGCGTGGACGAGTTCGCTGAAGGCTGCGAGAAAAAATACGACACCATCGTCGGCGAGCGTGGCGTCAAGCTTTCGGGCGGCCAGCGCCAGCGCGTGTCTATTGCTCGAGCCATTCTGGCGGACCCCCGGATTTTGATCCTGGACGAGGCAACTTCGAGTCTTGATTCGGAATCGGAGGCGATGATTCAGGAGGGATTAAAATACCTGATGAAGGGGCGCACCACGTTTGTGATTGCGCACCGGCTGTCCACCATCCGTCGTGCCGATCAAATTCTGGTGGTGGAATCCGGCAGTGTTGTAGAGCGCGGCACGCACGAACAGTTGTATGCGGCACGAGGGCGCTACTACGATCTCTACACCAAGCAGCACGGGTTGGAAGCAAATCTATTTCTGGCGCCGGGGGAAGGCGAAGAACAGCAAGCTCCGGATAAAGCCGCCGGCGCCGGACCAGGCGACGCTCCCAACGCGTTATCCGAAGCAGTCCGAATCCTGCGGGGCTAATAGCTGCCAGAGAGGCATCTGGAAGCTGTGAAAAAATCACAAACCAACACAGTAGGGCGGACCCCCAGGTCCGCGCTGTCCCCCTGGACCCGCTGTTCATTTTGAATCCAGAGGTTGCCACAAGACTGCAAGATCTTCATCTCACAAGTCTCACTTCAACCGTCTTGTAAATCTCCTTGGTCTGATCCAGCGTCGCAAACTCCACTCCAGGCAACTTCGCCGATGCGGTCCCGGCGGCCACACCCCAGCGGACGGAATCGGCAAAATCCTTCTTCTTACGATTGGCCCACACGAACGCCGCTGCCAGGGCATCGCCTGCTCCAAGCGGTGAAACCGCGTCGATCCGTGGGGGAATGGCCTCCAACAATTGAGTATCGTTCAACGCCACCACGCCGCGGCTGCCTAACGACACGATCACGGATTCCGCGCCCATGGCCTTGATCCGCGTTGCCGCTTCCACGAAATGGGCGCGAGTGATCAGTGCGCGGTTCAACAAGCGCTCGGCCTCTTGCTGGTTGGGAGTTACCAATGTCGGTCCCGACTCCACGCCGTGCAGCAGCGCGTCTCCATCGGTATCCAGCAGCGTCTTTACCTTTTTTTCGCGCGCCATGCGGATGAGCTTGGTGTAAAATTCCGGCGATACCTCAGGCGGAATGCTGCCGCAAAGCATCAACCAGGAAGCTCCTTCCAGGCGGCTTTCGACGGTCTTCTCGATGCTCGCTAATTCCTCCGATGTGATCGCTGGCCCACGCTCGTTCAACTTCACCGCCAGTCCTTGACGATCAATGATGGTGAAGTTGTTTCGAATTTCGTTCTTGATGGCGACCACCTTCACCGGAAAACCCGACTTGCCCAGCAGCTTCTGGAGCTTCTCGCCATTTGGACCGCCCGAAGTAACAACCGCCAACGTCTTGCTGCCGAATGAATGAATGAGCCGCGACGCGTTGATGCCCCTGCCGCCGGCCGAATCGCTGCGCGAAATGATATAGGCGGTGTCTTCGAAAACCAGCCGGTCTACAAGCACATTCCGATCGATGGATGGATTAATCGTTAGAGTGATTATCAAGTTTCAATGGTATCGCGGCGGCAATGGTAACGCGGCGGAATGCCGCGCTCCGTCGTGTAACCTTGGATATTGCACAACCATCCCCACTTCAAGGCGTACCTCGCCCTGGCCGCGGTGTGTTTTTTCTGGGGAACCACGTATCTGGCTATCCGCATGGCGCTGGAAGTTGTGCCGCCGGCGGTCTTGATCTCGATGCGGTTCATGATTTCCGGAGCCGTGCTGCTGGTCATCGCGTTTCTTGCGAAGGCCAATTTACCCTCCGGCAAGGATCTGCTGCTTACGGCGCTGTTCGGCGTCATCATCATCGGGATAGGAACCGGATGCCTGGTGTTCGCGGAATTGTGGGTGCCCAGCGGGCTCGCGGCGCTGTTCATTACTACGTCGCCGTTCTGGATGATCGGCCTGGAGGCGATCATCCCCGGTGGCGAGCGTTTGCACGGACCAACGCTACTGGGAATGTTGGTCGGGTTGGCGGGAACGTTGCTTCTGGTTGCGCCCAGCGCCATGCAGCAAGGCTTCAGCGGACCGCTAATGAAGGGATTTCTGGTGTTGCAGGTCGGCTGCTGCGGTTGGTCATTGGGCTCCATACTTCAGCGCCGGCATGAGACCAAAGCGCACCCGGTGGTGAACGGCGCGGTACAGCAGTTGGCCACGGGTCTGGCGTTTCTTGGTCCCGCTTTGCTGACAAAAACGGAGCCGATTCACTGGACGTTTCGTGGCGCTGCCGCCGTGGCTTATCTCGTAGTATTCGGCTCCATCGTCGGCTACAGCGCGTACGTCTACGTGCTCGACAGACTTCCGGTTTCAGTGATCAGCATCTACAACTACGTCAACCCCGTGGTGGCAGTGACTCTAGGCTGGCTGTTTTACCGGGAGCATTTGGGGCTACGCGAATTCGCGGCGATGTTGATCGTCTTCGCCGGTGTAGCGATGGTGAAACGCGCCAGTGCTACTCGGAAACGGCAAACACCATCAGGCCCGCGGCCTGCTTCCCTCGATGTGGACGAGCCACATATAGCCGTTTGAATTCCGGCGCCAGCAGAGACGTCCTTGCGCCCTCCGCCGTTGGGATAGTGGCCATGACGTTGTAACGATCGGCGTCCTTCTGTTCGATCACGCTGATGGATCCCGCGCCGCCGGACACATAAATCCGTTTCAGCGGTGCATCGTAAAACAGATCGTCGGTGTCTCCGGTGATATCGATGGCGGCGATCTCCTTGCCGTCGGCCGTATCCAGAACCAGCATCTTGGCGGGCTTTCGGCACCCGATAAACAAACGATGATTCACTTCGTCCAGCGCCATCGGGAAGTTCTCTTTCGCGCCGGTCACCGGCCATTTGGCTTTCACCGATCTTGTTCGTCGATCCACCACGGTCACATTGCCGGCCTTCGGTACGTTGATGAAAATGCGTGGGCCCTGCTTTTCCAGTTGGAACGATTCCGGATGCGCGTCCAGCATGGTCTCGCCCACGTTACTCTTGAGATCCAGATTGATTACGCCCAACGCACCGCTGCCGTAGCCGACGAAAACTTCTTTGGCGCCCGGATCGAAACGGATGTTGTCCGCGTCGCCGCTCAAGTCGTATTCATGGATCTGCTCAAAGGATCGGCCGTCGTAAACGCGCACGTGGCCGTCGGCGCCGTTGGCCACGTACAACCGGTTCGTGTCCGCCCAATAGAAAACACCCTGCGGCTCCTTGAGACCGCGAATGGAGTGCACGATTTTCCCGGAGGCAAGGTCCACTACTTCCACCGTATTGTTTCCCAGCGCCGATACAAACAATCGCTTGCCCGCAACGTCCATGGACAAGTGATCGATGCGCCCATTCACGCCGGGCAGTGGGATGGTGCTTTCCAGGCGCAATGGCTGCGCGGCCAGAACTATCGCGGATAGAAAAACCAGAGCGAATTTCATCTCATACCAGTTGACTCACCTTTTCCAAGGCGGTTTCAAGTTTTTGCTTGTTGGTCAGGACCGGTTCAAACAGATCGCCGGTTTTCTCGAAGCGATCCAGCGCGTTGTGAATATTGAAATGCGATGGGTCCAAGCCCTTCTTCACCTCGGACCAATCCAGCGGCGCCGACACCGGAGCGCCAGGATGCGCGCGCAGAACGTACGCGGTGGCGATCGTCTTTGCGCTGGAAATTTGCAGATAGTCGAAATACACTTTCCCCTTCTTGCGCGCCGCAACGGATCGCGGCGTAGTGAATAGGGCTGGGTTCTCGCGGATGGTGAGAATCGAAAGCAACTCGGCGAACGACCGTACCTGCTCGTAGGTGTAAACGGGTTCGAGCGGGATACATATGTGCATCCCATCGCCGCCCGTGGTTTTTGGATACCCTTGTATTCCCAGCGCGTCCAGTTTCCTTTTGACGATCTGCGCCGCTTCCACAATCTGGCTATAGGGGCAGCCCTCGGTGGGGTCAAGGTCGATGATCGCGAAGTCCGGATTGTCGAGTGAACCGGCACGGCTCATCCACGGATTCTGATCGATGCACGCCAGATTAGCCAGGTACAGCAGCGTGGCGCGATCGTTGCAGATGATGTAGTGGATCTTGTCCTGATTGTGTTCGGAGAAAATCGGCTCCAGCCGGACCCACTCTGGCACTTTGCCTTTCGCGTCTTTCTGAAAAAAGAAATCGTGATCTATACCGTTGGGATAGCGCTTGAGCGACAACGGCCGATCGCGCAAATGCGGAATGATCAGATCCGCGACGGCGTCGTAATAGTTGATAAGATCCCGCTTCGTAATGCCTTCGCCAGGATAGAGGACCTTGCTGAGGTTCGTGAATTTCAAGGATTGTCCGCCGATTTCGACGGTCATGGTTGCTGGTGGTTTCGGCGGAATCAGTAGCTCTCCTTTCACTGCTTGCACCTCGCGTTCCACGATCGCCTCTTCCGATGCAGCCTGGGGTTCATCGATGGGAATCTCGCGCGAACAGGTTTTCGGATCTTTGTCCGGCCGCAGTCCTAGAAATACCGGCGCGCGCAGCAAACCCTCGGGCGTAAACTCCAGAAACTTGATGTCGGCCACTAGCTCGGGCTTCACGAAAGTAACATCGCGCAGGGCCTTCACCGATCCCACGAACGGGTTCTTCTTCGTGATCAGCGGCTCCAGCTTGGAATAAATGTCTTTGAGCGACTTGTCGTTGAATCCCGTTCCCACTTGGCCGGCATGAATCAATTTACCGCCCTGATACAAGCCTAGAACCAACGAACTAAAATAGTCCCGCTCGCCGTGCGTGAAGCCGCCGATGACGAACTCCTGCTGCCAATTCACTTTGATCTTGAACCAGTCCTGACCCCGGCGCGATTCGTATCTGCTGGTCCGCCGCTTTGCCAGAATTCCTTCCAGACCGTTTGCCCGCGCGGCTTCGAGCATGGCATCGCCGTTGGCCAGGAAATGATCCGATAGACGAATGTGCTCGGCGGGTGTGGCAATCTCCGCCAGCAGTTTTTTGCGCTCCTCCAAAGCGACGCCGCGAAGATCGTAACCGTCCAGGTAGATCAGATCGAAAAGAAACAGCGTCACCGGCGTCGAGCGGGCCAGATGTGCAATCGAGTTCGGATCGGCCACCGAGATGCGTGGTTGAATCAGATTGAAGCTGGACCGGCCTTTGTCATCCAGTACCGCGATTTCGCCGTCCAGAATTGCGCTTGAAGCCTTCAAGAAATGGGGCAGCACGCTCAACTCTGGATACTGCTGATCGCAGCGCTTCTGCGTGCGCGAGAATATTCGTAACTGATTGTCCTCGACGAAGCACAGCGCGCGAACCCCGTCCCACTTTACCTCGTACAGCCACTGATCGCCCGCGGGGGGCTTGGCCGTGAGGGTCGCCAGCATCGGCGAAATCGTTCGCGGCATGGGCGCTTCCACCGCTCCGCGGATCTTGGCCAGCGACCGACGGCTGCCGGCTGATGGTTCGTGAACCGCGGGAAGATTCTCGGCGATTTCCTGCTGGGTGCGGCCCGTCAAGACGCTACGCGCATATTCTTCTATGTTCCAGCCGGGCCTCGCATCGCCATCTTTTTTCTTGATGATCAGCCACTCGTTGCCCTTCCCGCGATTGCGCATGTGGACCAGCGCAAATTCGCCTTTTAACTTTTCGCCGTGCAACCGGAATTTGAGATCCCCACGCTCGATCTGCGCCACGCCGGCAGCATCGCCCAGCAGTTCGAACGTGCCGCGGTCCCACAGCATCACGCTGCCGCCGCCATATTCGCCCTTCGGAATGTTCCCTTCGAAACTGCCGTACGCCACCGGATGATCTTCCACGTGTACGGCGAGATTTTTCGACAGCGGCTCCAGGCTGGGACCTTTCGGCACCGCCCAGGATTTCAGCGTGCCGTCCATCTCCAGCCGGAAGTCGTAATGCAGCCGCGTGGCGTCGTGTCTTTGGACACAAAAATAATTACCGCCGCTAGTGGACGCAGGGTCGCCTTTGGGCTCGGTCGTCTTATCGAAAGACCTCTTCTTGCTGTATTCCTTCAACGACATTGCTGGATGTAGCACGGGCATTCTTGCCTGTGTGGATCTTAGACCGATTTTTCACACCTTCCTGGCACTATATTTGCACAGAACCCACGGCGGACTTGACTCGTCTTACACTAAGAGTTTCCCAGCAAATCCCGCAAGGAGAGTGTCATGGCGGACGACCGCACTTATTGGATGGACGACGACGATTTTGGTGACTTCGGCGACGATGGCGGGGACGTCGACGATGGAGACGGCCAGGATGACGACGATCGAGACCAGGACGAAGACGACGACGATGAAAAAGAAGAGGACCAACCCGGCGACGATGACGCCAAGGATAAAGACTCGGGAAACGGCGGTGACCGGGACAAAGATGGCGACGACGACGATGAGAACGTCGACGACCAGTTTGCCTCAGGTGAAGATCTTCCCGAAGTAGACGACGACGTATTCTCCACCGCCGCGGATTTTCCGAACGCCGACGACAGCGATTTCGAAGACGACTCGGGCGACTGGACTGCCGGCGACTATCAAGAGTCCGCGAAAAATCTCTTCGGCGATCACGAGTTCTTCGGCGATACGCTAATCCAGCAGAAAACCGACGAGGGGTTCAAGCCGTACGAAGACGGCCGTTTCGAGAAAGCGTTCGATCAGATCTCTCCCGGCACCTCGGATACGGTGCACCTGTTCGAGCGTGAAGGAAAACTGTTCGCATTCGGAGTTGTCTCCCAGGCCGTGCTGCAAATGCTGATGGCGAGATATACGGGCATCGATCTCAGTGGTCTGGACGTAGGCGTACCGCAAAAGGGCGAACCTGTGCCCACCCAACCGCTGCCTCCGGCATTCGCGGACGTCAAGGAGCAGGACGCCGTGGATCTGCGGAAATATTGTTCCCCTATTGGCGATCAAGGGCAAACCGGCCGCTGTTCCGCGTTCGCCTGGACGCACGCCACGGAAATGGGCCGGAATATCCTGAACAACGAATCGACGCGCCTCTGTCCAAATTTCACGATGCTGGAATTTCAACGCATGCAAGGCGATGCCCAGGACTACCGGCATGCGTATCAAGGCGGCGATGGAACCATCAGCGGACCTGAGCCCGGGCAAGTCCTGGTGCAACACGGAACTTGCCGGCAGGAGTTGTGGCCCGACGATCAACCCACGCCCGCCACCCGTGAAGATCAACTGGTAAAGGATGCGGAACGCTATCACCTTGAGGCCACGCCTCTACCCATCGCTATTGACGACGTAAAGAAAGTTTTGAGCGCCGGCTGCCCGGTACATGTGTCGATGAATACGGGTTCAGCTTTCTCTGACGTCGGACGCGATGGGGTTTTTAATGCGGCGGAGGCGCCCTGGGGAAGACACGGCCGGCACGCCATGCTGATTGTTGGATACACCGGGAATTTCTATACGCTGAAGAATTCGTGGGGTACGGATTGGGGCGACCAGGGTTTTTGTTTTGTTCCGAAGAACGTCCTGGCCGCCTCCGATCCGGAGTTCGTAGCAGTTTTATTGAAACGGCCCGAGCAAGCTAAAGCTTAGCGGTACCCGTCGTGGTGCTCTCGGAAGCTACGCAAACGGTTCAGGTCGTCATTCAACATTTCGCGGTCGCGCCCCGACAAGTGATTGTCGCTAACGACGCGCTGCATTGCGGAGATTACATCCTCCAAGGGACCCTGATCGTAGCGGTTCTCCGCCATCTTCGCCTGGAGTTCGTTCAACTCCTGTTTCACCTTATTTAGCCGGTATTGATCTCCACTGAAGGGAATCGTCACCGCTTGAATGTGATCCAGATCGGCGCGGACCCTTTCGAACATGCGGCCCTGCCACCACTGAGCGCCGCGGTCGTCGCGATGATATCGTTCTTCATCCCGGTCGCGATCGCCACGATCGCGGTCACGGTCCTGCGAATACGCCGCCGTTCCAAGGAGCAACAGCCCCGAGGTCATAATGCTCTTTAAGAAAAGATTTCTCATGAATTACCTCCTCGCTCGTTGGACGACTTGCGCGAGGGAAATGGACAGATTAATTTGCTTCATGAAGGCCGTAACGGTGACAAGTAACCGATACTTAACGCAGTTCAGCGCCAGCCATTCCTAGCCCGAAAGTCGCGCAGGCTATACAGGTCGTCAGCGAGCATGTCCCGATCGCGCGGAGCGAGGCGGTTTTCATTCACAACTTTCTGCAGCCTGGATATGGCTTCGTTCAGTTCGTGTGGATTGCCGGAGCGTTGGAAATCGTTCAGTTCTTCCCGTACCCTGCCGAATCTCTTCCGATCCCCGCCGTTGGCATACGAATGGGATTCCGCGCGGTCCACGTCGGCTCGCACCCGTTCGACGATGCCGCCACCGCGATTTCGATAGTCGTCACGATCGCCATACCGCGGTCCGCGTTGATACTGCGCATTCGCTGCCACCGCGAACACCAATAGAGCTGAGCTGGCCAGGGCTGTTGTAAAAAGTCTCATCTCGTCCATACCTCCACGGCGTGTACGACGTTCGGGACGCCGTGGAGGATTCAGTCGAATGATTATTTGCGCTTAATCGCGCTAGGTTTTTTCGATCCTCATGGCGTAGAACGAACGCCACACGAATACCATGGAGATCGCCAAAAACACGGCGGCCAGAATATTGGTCAGCATCGCGCCTTGATTGTTGGTCAGCGAGACTGCCAACTCCACGGCCAACAGTCCGAACAAAGTTGTGAACTTAATGATCGGATTCAGCGCGACAGATGACGTGTCCTTGAAAGGATCGCCGACGGTGTCGCCCACTACAGTGGCGTCGTGCAGCGGCGTGCCCTTCTGCTTCAGTTCTGTCTCCACAATCTTCTTGGCGTTATCCCACGCGCCGCCCGCGTTGGCCATGAAGATGGCCTGATACAGACCGAACAGGGCGATCGAAATCAGGTAGCCGATGAAGAAGAACGGTTCCACAAAAGCGAATGCCAGCGTGGCGAAGAACACCGTCAGAAAGATATTGAACATGCCCTTCTGCGCGTACTGCGTACAGATCTCCACCACTTTCTTACTGTCGCTGACGGACGCTTTGGTCGCGCTCTCCAGATGAATGTTGGCCTTGATAAATTCCACCGCGCGATAGGCGCCGGTGGTCACCGCCTGGATGGATGCGCCGGTGAACCAATAGATCACCGCGCCGCCGGTGATGAGCCCTAGCAGGAACGGCGGATGCAGGATCGACAAATTGGAGACGTTCTCGGTAAGGTGATTCGTCAACGCCACGATAATCGAAAAGATCATCGTGGTTGCGCCGACCACGGCCGTTCCGATCAGAACCGGTTTGGCGGTGGCCTTGAACGTATTGCCCGCGCCGTCGTTCTCTTCCAGGTTCTCTTTTCCTTTTTCAAAGTCCGGCGTGAACCCGAAGTCTCTCTGAACTTCCGCCGCGATCCCGGGCATCTGCTCAATGGTTGAAAGCTCGAACACGGACTGGGCGTTGTCCGTCACCGGTCCGTAGGAATCCACCGCGATGGTGACCGGTCCCATGCCGAGAAAACCGAAGGCCACCAGTCCGAAGGCGAAAACCGCCGGCGCTATCATCAGGTTGTCCAGCCCGTGCAGGCTGATCCAGAACGCGATCGACATCAGGGCCATCATGGAGATGCCCAGCCAGTAAGCGCTGAAGTTTCCAGCCACCAGGCCAGACAGAATATTGAGCGAGGCGCCGCCTTCGCGCGAGGAAGTCACCACTTCTTTCACGTGCGAGGAATGCACGGAAGTAAATATCTTCACCAGTTCGGGAATCACCGCGCCCGCCAGCGTTCCACAGGTTATGACGGATGAAAGTTTCCACCACAAAGTCGTATCGCCGGCCAGCTCCGGAATCATCTGGCTGGAAACCAGGTAAGTCAGCGCGATGGAAATAACCGAGGTCAGCCAAACCAGCGACGTCAAGGGCGCTTCAAAATTCATCTTCGCGACGTTGCCATAGCGGCTCTTGGCGATTGCGCTGTTGATGAAGTAAGACACCGCCGAGGACACCACCATCATCACGCGCATGACGAAGATCCACACCAGAAGCTGCACCTGCACCATCGGATCCTTTACTGCGAGAAGAATGAACGTGATCAGCGCCACGCCGGTCACGCCGTAGGTCTCAAATCCATCCGCGCTCGGCCCCACCGAATCGCCCGCGTTGTCGCCAGTGCAGTCCGCGATCACGCCCGGGTTGCGGGCATCGTCTTCCTTGATCTTGAAGACGATTTTCATCAGATCCGCTCCGATGTCGGCGATCTTGGTGAAGATCCCGCCCGCGACGCGAAGCGCCGCGGCGCCCAGCGACTCGCCGATTGCAAATCCGATAAAGCAGGAGCCCGCGTAGCTGCCCGGAATGAAAAGCAGAATGAAAAGCATCAGCACCAGTTCGATACTGATCAACATCATTCCGATGCTCATGCCCGCCTTGAGCGGAATCGAATTGCAGGGATATGCCTTGCCGGTCAAACTTGCAAAGGCGGTGCGCGAGTTCGCGAAGGTATTGACGCGGATGCCAAACCAGGCCACGCCGTAACTACCCGCGATGCCGACCACGCTGAACAGCAAAATGACCGCCACCTTCACGGCGTCCATGTGCTGTAGGAAGTAGAAGTAGAAGAGGATGATCACACCAATAAATACTTCGAGGATCAGGAGGAACTTGCCCTGTGTGATGAGGTACGTCTTGCAGGTCTCGTAAATCAGCTCGGAGATCTCAAGCATGGATTTGTGTACCGGCAAATCGCGGAGCTGCTTGTAAGTAATGAATCCGAAGAGCAGGCCCAGAGCGCATACCCCCAGCCCCCACATCAGCAGCGTGCGCCCGTTCGTGCCTCCCAGGAAGTTGGCTTGCGAGAGATCGGGTAGTACGAGTTGCGCTTCCCCGCCCGCTTGCTGGGCAAACGCCGGCGAAGAAACGCACATCACAATTACGGCCGCCAGCAGCAGCGGCAAAATCAACTTTGCGGCCCGGCGACAAGGGGGCACGCGTACGGTTAGCATTCGGTTGAATCCTCCTGATATTTTGGAAGAAATCCCCCGGTAGGGGGGCTCTCACAAGGCAAGTATTTCAGTAGCCTGAATACCTTCCGTTCACGATACCGCAATCGAGGCACAGGTGCAACCGGAAGTAGTCCTAAAACGACCGGTCTGTGCTTAGACAACCTCTAGAATCAAGCACTTGAGGTAGAGTGTCTCGGGAACAGTTAAAAGGATGGGATGATCCTGACTCTGCGTGCGACGCTCCACAACGCGCAGCTTGCGATTCGTATCGAGCGAAGCCTCGGCGATGATTTCGAGCAGAGCCGATTCGGACAAATGATGCGAGCAGGAGCACGATACCAAAACGCCCCCGCTTGCCAGCAACTGCAGGGCCCGCCGATTGATCTCTTTGTAGCCGCGGACTGCGCCGTCCAGATTGCCGCGCGACTTGGCGAAGGCGGGAGGGTCCAGCACCACGGTATCGAACTTGCGGCGCGCGGAGGCGTAGTTCGCCAGAAGATCAAAAACATCCGCTTCCTTGAATTCGATATTGCCGATGCCGTTGTCCGCGCGATTCTCCGCCGCGAGCTTCAAACTGGTCTCGGAGCTGTCGACGCCCTCAACCATTTCGCACTTCGCCGCCAGGTGGAGAGCGAATCCACCGGTAGAAGTAAAGCAATCCAGCGCTCGCCCATGGGCATAGCGCGCCGCAGCCGCATAGTTTTCACGCTGGTCGAGAAAGATGCCGGTTTTCTGCCCGTGCAGCAGATCGGCGAGCAGTTGCAAACCATTCATCTTTACCGGAACCCTGTCCGGGACTTCGCCCGCCAGCACCCCGGCAATCAGCGGAAGCAGTTCACGTTTGCGCACCGGCACATCGTTGCGCTCCACAATTCCTTTAGGAGCGAACAATTCCTGCAGGCAACTCACGATCTCGGACTTGGCGCGGTCCATGCCCTGATCCAGAGTTTGTAGAGTGAAGTAGTCGCCGTAGCGATCGATCACCTAGCCCGGCAATTGATCGCCTTCGCCGTGAACCAATCGATAGGAATCTGTTCCAGTGACAATACGCTTTCGAAATGCATCGGCCTCGGCGAGGCGGCGGAGGAAAAAGGCGCGGTCGATTGTCTCCGGCCGATTGGTCAGCAGACGCAAACAGATTTGGGAGGATTCACTATAATGCGCGGTCCCCAGTGTCTTCCCACCGGGATCCATGACCAGAACGGCATCGCCGCGCGCGGCATCTCCCCGATCGATCACGTCGCTCGAAAAAATCCAGGGATGGCCGGATGCCACGCGGCCCGCAGCCTTCCGATTTACACGAACAGTAGACAAGTCTTTAGTCTAGTGTAGCGTCCTGTGGGGCAGGATGGTATCCTGCCGGCGGGTGTGCGACATCGAAGTGGCAGATCGCTTCGATTTCTTTTTTATGGCGTATATCTGAGTGTTTATATACACTCAGAGAAGGAGGTCACGCCATGCTGGATTCTCTGGAGGAGTTGGAAGCCGAACGCTCCAAGATCCT
>CATPCJ010000320.1 GCA_955652915.1 uncultured Bryobacteraceae bacterium | reverse complement strand
CGCTTTGCCAGATGCGAATATTCTTCTTGGGTTCCCTGCGGATACGGAACGGATAGATATTCCCACCGTCCAGGTGCTCTTCGGGATGCCACTGCAGCGCTGTATAGCTGCCGATGGCGGAATGGACGCGGCTGAACTTGTCCGTGAAATACCAGGCGGTGTTGAGCGCGCAAATTGCTCCGGAGGATTCTCCGGCTATACCCCGCGAATAAGCATCGGATCGCAGCTTGTAAGTCTTTTCGACCTCCGGCAGCACTTCTTCGAGTAGATAACGGCCGAAGCGATCCGACACCGTATCGTATTGAATGCTGCGCATCCTCTGCCCCGTTCCCGGAGAGATCATCACGTGAATCATGGAAGGAATCGATTTCTGATGCACCAGATTCTCGGTGACGGTGAACAGCCGCAGCGTCGATTGATCGCCGCCCACCAGGCCCTGCCCATCCTGCCAAACCATGAGTGGAGCTGCACGCGACGGATCCACTCCCGGCGAAACATACACCCAATAGTCGGCCGTGGATCCCTCATAGATCTTACTGGCGATGGTTTTCTTCGCGGACAACACGCCCTTCGGCACACCGGGTTTCGGATACGAATCGGGGTTATAACCGGGAACGTCGCGTCTGGCGAAAAGGGCCTTGCCGTCGGCGCGATATTCATAGGCATGCGTAACGCCAGTTCGCATTTTCACCAGCCGGTACCAGATGTTCGAGCCCTCAATACGCGACATCGCTACCGCCGGCAGGCCGTCCAACGCAATGGATGGTTGCTTCTCAGTCTCGACGGCAAAAAGAAAATCCTGACCCCAGACCAGTGCCGCGCCTTGGGTTTTCAAATTGTGCGCGACATTCGTCAGGGCATCTTTGAACGCCGGCGAACCTGCGCGCGCGGCGTCGATGACAGCTTCGATGGGCGAGGTCTGGGCGCAGAGCCCCAGAGCCAAGAGGAGCTCCAGTAACAATACTTTTTTCATAAGGTCATTAGTAACACAGCGTGGCTGTGGGGCAGATTGGCAATAATTGGCAATCTGCCGGCCGATTGGTAATCGGCCCCAAGCAACAGGCCGATTAAACCAATCGGCCCGCAGGATGCCATCCTGCGCCACAGTTGTTGTACATTCGGTGTAATGGAACGCCGACACTTTCCGATCGCCGCATCGGGCCTCGTCCTCGCTGGGCCGCTAATCGCCGCAGCCACCGCCAGGAGGACCGTCATCGAACTACGCTACATGCGGATGCGCAACACTCAGGAAAACCAAACGCAGCGTGCTGCCGACTTTCTGCGCAGCGGTGCAGCGCCGGCGGTGAAAAAAGCAGGCGTGACCGCGCTTGGATTTTTTGCTCCTGTGATCGCCGAACAAAGCCCGTTCATTCTCACCTTGGCGGCCTTCCCCAGCCTGGCCGCGATGGAAGCCGCCCGCGAGAAACAGGCGGCGGACAAAGATTACATACAGGCTCGCGACGCATATAACGCCAAGCCCGGTCTGGGCTACTTGCGCCTGGAAAGCTCGCTGCTGCGCTGCTTCGAGGGCATGCCCAATGTCGACGTGCCGCCCGTGGATGCTCAGCGTCCGGCCCGCATATTCGAGCTGCGCACGTATGAATCCAATAATGGGTCCACGCTCGCCCGTAAGATCAAAATGTTCAACGATGCCGAGATGGGGATCTTCAAGCGCCTCGGAATGCAGCCGGTGTTCTTCGGCGAGACCATCGTCGGCGACCGCATGCCCAGCCTGGTCTACATGCTGTCCTTCGAGAATCTGGCCGCGCGCGAGAAGCTGTGGCAGGCGTTCGGGGCCGATCCGGAATGGCAGAAGCTGCGGTCCCAGCCCGGCAACGCCGACGCCGAAATCGTCTCGAATATCAGTAATGCGATCCTAAGGCCGTTGCCGTTTTCGGATATTCGATAATCCGTGCCCGATCTCACACCTCTCCGAAAACTGAGCGCGAAGCTAGGTAAGAATCTGGACCTGGTCCAAGCCGGCGGTGGTAATACTTCGCTAAAGGCTGATGACACGCTTTGGGTGAAGGCCTCCGGAAAGTGGCTGGCGCGGGCCATGCACGAGGAGATGTTTCTTCCAGTGCGCCAGGCCGACATCCTGCGATGCATGGAGGGAGACGAAGAGTACGTCGAGGAGTACACCACCAGTTCCGGCGAAACCCTGCGGCCTTCAGTGGAAACATCCATGCACGCCGTGCTTCCCCACCGTGTCGTAGTGCATGTTCACTCCGTCCGCGCCATCGCGTGGGCAATCCGCACAGACATGCCCGCGGCGCTGAGCGATCGTTTGGCGGGCCTGCGGTGGGAATGGATACCGTACATTCATCCGGGCCTGGTTCTCGGTAAGAAAATTCGCGAGCGCCTGTCTTCCAAGCCTGACGTTTTGATCCTTGGCAATCACGGCTTGGTGGTTGCCGCCGGCGATTGCGATTCTGCTGAAGCTCTCCTCGAAGAGGTGGAGCGCCGCCTGGAATGTCCGGTTCGAGCGCCGCAACCAGCCGATCTCGATGGATTAGCCGAAGTGGTTCCGGCAGGCTATCGAATCGCTCCCGACGCGGAAGTGCACGCGCTGGCGCTGGATTCGTTCTCCGTCGATGTCGCCGCGCGTGGAACGTTTTATCCCGACCAATGCGTTTACGTTGGCCCCGCGGTCGCGATTCTGGACGGCACGAGGAGTTTTGTAGCGAAGTTTGGAGTGCTTCCCAAAGTCCTGCTGGCTCCCGGAAAAGGCGTGCTGGTAGCGGACGACCTGAATCGAGCGGGCCGGGAAGTGCTCATCAGCTTGAAGCGGGTAATCGAACGGCTGGACCCGGCGATTGCGGTGCGCGCTCTCGAAGCAGCGGACGTTTCCAGATTAATCAATTGGGAGGCCGAGAAATACCGCATCGCCTTAGCCAGCCGGTACGAAAACCCGGAGCGGTAAACCAACACAGGCCAGAATGCCTGTGCCACAGCTAACCCGTGTAAATTGTGGCACAGGCATTCTTGCCTGTGTGGATCTTAAGGCGATGCCTAACAATTTCCGCCAGGCCGTCGATAAAAGGGTATGAGCTTTATAGCCGAACTGCTCGCCGGAAAGCAGATTCACGACGTGCTGGTGGATTCCGAGGTCACTTACATCATGTTGACCGATGGAACTCAAATCACCATCCGCGGCCTGGTGGTCGTGGAGCCGTGCCAAGCCATGCCACAGGTTTCCGCCGCCGCGTGTTAATTGCTCTTCAGCAACGAGTGCAACTTCAGCACCAACATTCGTGCTTGAAGTGAAATGTTGTCGAGACTCAATGCGTCGGCGCTGACT
The DNA here is from genome assembly GCA_955652915.1 of uncultured Bryobacteraceae bacterium. Classification (GTDB taxonomy): domain Bacteria; phylum Acidobacteriota; class Terriglobia; order Bryobacterales; family Bryobacteraceae; genus Palsa-89. The sequence goes on along the minus strand of CATPCJ010000320.1, from coordinate 21,079 downwards.
TTGAATTCGTCCAGGTATTCGGCGAAATCCTCGACGTTCTGCATACAGTCGAAATCTTCGGAAGCGTAGCGGCACCTCGCTGCGGCGCATGCGCAGACCTTGTTGTGGGTCTCCAAAAGCAACTGCGCGGCCAGTCCGGCGTTCGCCAGCTCCCCACGGCGCGCGAAATCCCGGCTGATCATCGCCAGCACGATGAGCCGGCCCTCACTCGGCGACATCTGGTCCGCCGCGCTCAGCGCTTCGGTTGCCACGCTGGCGCGTTGCTGCGCGGTCAATTCCTCGCGTCTCGAAATAGTAATCAGTACGATGGCGCGGAACCCGGGTCCCAGTTTTCTAGCCCGAGCCAGCGCTTCCGAATATGGCAACGGCGAGAGGTCGGGCTCACCGTCGTCGTTCTTTTCTTCTTTCGGCTTCTCTTCTTTTTCAGGCAGGACCGGCAGATCGAGTTGCTGATGCGCGTCTTTGTAGCGTTTCAGAAGGGCGGGATCAATTGACTCGAGCACCGCAACAATCTCGTGAAACATTCTTTCCCGGGTGGCCCGCGGGTTTTTCTTCTTGTCCTCCGAGGCTGGAATCCGAAGACTTTCCGAGACCGCTGCGCTAAGTGCTTTGTCGATTGCTTCGATTGCGAGCGCACGATTCAGTTTTGCAATATTCCGCGTTTCCTGAAGCAGATACAAGACGTCCTCCGAACTGGGAGATTCGATTGGAAACGCACCCAGAATTTCGGAGAACATGGCCGTTGCGCCTTCCGGACTACTCTTGATCTGATCCTCCACCAATCGCGAGGCGCTGTTCATTCGAAACGCTCCGGCGGCTAACCCTCTGCTCACAATCTCGCGCGCTTGAGCCGGGCGCTGCTCAAAGCACGAATAGATTTCGTCGTAGGCACGCGCGATGTAATCCACATCGGCGCCACGCCGCAATGACTTGGCCAGCCGTTCTGCCTCTTCCAGATCAAGCGGAGCGAATGCATGGATGATCCGGATGCGTATGCGGTCGCGTTCGTCTTGCGAGATAACGCCGCTCAGCTCGGCTTCCGCATCCTGTAATAATTCGCGCGCGCGTTTTGGATATTTGCCGGCCACCACCTCCGCGGTCCTGAGGCGTGTATCAATGCCGTAGATCGCGGGCTCCGATGCCGCCAACCGGCGAATCTGCGTAGTCAGGACTTCCACCTGCTTCTGCTCGGCGCTACTTTCCGGCGGCTGTGGCGCGAACAGCAAGAGCGCCAGCACAATTACTGCCATTCGGTAAGTTTAACGTGGTTCGGCGGTCAATCGCCAGATACGCGGCGCGGGCTTTGAGCGGAAAAAAGCGGCAGGAAGGCGGCGCGAACGCTGGGCCAATTCGTCCGAAGCAGAGAGATCCCCAACATGAGCGCAATCACAGCCACGGCGCCGAACGCGGACTCGATATTATTCATCGACTCCTTCCACCCGCCTAACCACCGTCCATACACAATCTCGATGTGAACCCAGTAAACCAGCAGCGAGGTGGTTCCCAGTTGACGCACCCAGCTCCACGCGCTTCCCACCGCGTACTCCGACCAGACAAACGCGAAGGCCATGATGAGCATCACCACGCCAAGCTTGATGACGATCAGGCCGGGGCTGTCCAGCCAGAAATCGGTCTTGGGATAAACAGAGTACGGCAGATTCGAAAAGTATTCACCACCGATAATCAACGCGAAACCCAGCAATGAGCCCCATTGCATCATGCGATTGACGTTGGCGGGCTCCACCAGCCGTATTACGCTGCCGATGCTGATTCCAAACGCGATGAAAGCGGCCCACGGGAAAAATGCGAAGTATTGAAGGCTAGGCACGAAATAAGCCGAGATCTCCGGTGGAAGCCAAGTCCAGTTCATCGACGAAATCAGAGGCGATGCCGCCGCGATCACCGCGCCTAACACGGCACAGAGCCGCACGCGCTCGGCCGTGGTGAAAACCGCCATGACCGACATCAGCAACATCGCGAATCCCATGCAGTTCAAAATGTCGACCTTAAACAGATTGGTCCAACTCTGCGGATAAGCGAACGCCCAAAGCTGTAGTCGAAACAGGAATGCCAACGTGAAAAGATAGCCGGCCCGGCGTAGCGCGGCGCGCCATCGAGCCATCGGACCCAGACCTTGCCTCTCCCGTCCATCCATCAGGAACGCGAGGGTTATGCCGGTGAGAACCAGGAACACGGCCGGCCCGATACCGCCGAAAAACTGAGAGAGCACAAACGGTCCATCGTTGCGAAGATCCTGCCGGGTAAAGGAATGGAACACATGTCCCTGCAGCATGATCACCACCGCCAAACCGCGCGACCAATCGAGAAAGGTCAGGCGGCTGCCGGCATTAGTCGGAATCGATGAATCCCTTGTCACAGCCCTCTCACTGTTTTTATTTCCCCGCCTGTTCAAATTTAACCCCAGGGGGGAGCTTCAGTTGCAATGCGTCCGCTTTCAACGGCGGATTAATCTTCAGATCGCTGTAAATCACTAGACGGTAATCGCCGGATGACTGGGAAATCTTTTCCCGCACCGGGTAAGGATCGCCGGTTTGCGGAATCCACAACTCCAGCTTCTTGAGGTATTCCCGCGCCTCCCCGGCCTTGGGGATCAACTCAAGTCGAATGGATGGAATATCTTGCTGGGATGTACCCTTCTCGTTCGGCAAGACTTTCACAGAATAATCCCGTGCAAGTTGCGTGCCGGAAGTACCGAAACCGATCATGATAAATTGATCCAACTGCTCGCCGTGCGTGCCTAAGTCCCATTTGTTCACGGTTTTGATCTTTGGATAATAAATCTGTAGGCTTCGTTTTTCGAACTGCACGGTGCGCGGGTCTGGTGTCAGAAAATTAATCAGGCCCTGTACTTCGCCTGGTGCAACTTTCCTCATCACCACGGTGCCGGACTCTGAGCTGTTGTCATTGAGCACGTCCGTGTGGGTGACATAAGTCACCTTGCCCGACATAGCTTGAAAGGTGCTCGCGGCCTTGTCCATGCGGGCCAGCAAATCGTGCAGGGCGTCGGCGGCGCGTGCGGGGGATGCAACTGTTACCGTGGCGACGAGCAGGAACGCAGCAAAAGCGCGGGGTTGTATTTTCATTCAGTGGATTCCAGAAAAGCCTGCGGTGGCTACGGCATGGTGAACGCCATGTAGCCTTTAATTTCCTGTTCGGAATCGCGGATCGCTTCCACGCGGACGACTTTATACTCCTTGCGGGTGCGCGCTTTGATCAGCGCCGTGGACTTAGCAACGCGCTCAGCTTCCGGAATATCGGTGAGCTGGTCCGGTTCCATCCAGAACACGTTCGACCCGTGTTCAGCCGGTAACATGACAATGTTGCTGGCTCTCAGTTGATCTCGAAACCACTCCCGCGGCGTTAGAAAAATGAAAGCTAGAATCAGCCCCACCATCACGTCATACTGCCAGCCGGCGCGAGGATAGTCCCAGAAAAGAAAGCGCTTTACACCGCTGATTGGGCTCCCCATGACTCGTCTTCAGTTTAGCATGTGACTTGGCCGATACGAGCGCGCCGCCCCCTGTGTAACTAGCGATACTTTCGCATCACTGCGAGCACCCGGCCCTGAATCTGGACCTCGTTCGCATCCAGCAGAATAGGCTGCATCGACGAGTTAGCGGGCTGGAGGCGAATCCTATTACCAGCTTCGTGATAGATCCGTTTGAGCGTCGCTTCCAGTCCACCTACCAGCGCAACGACAATTTCACCGTCGGACGCTTGTTGGGTTCGTTCCACCAAAACGTAGTCGCCATGCATGATGTGATCGTCGATCATCGATTCGCCGGTAACCTGCAGCGCGAACGTCTCGACACTGCCGGCAAAGTCGGCGAACTGCAGCACGTCCTGGCCCTCGATGGCTTCCACAGGCGCGCCGGCGGCGATGCGGCCCGCCAGCGGAACTTCCCCGAGATGCGTCGTTTGCCTGCTCCGGCGCCGTTCCTGCATATACTTCGCGGAAACCTCGAGCGACCGGCTTTGATTGAACAACCGCCGCAAATAGTTGCGAGATTCCAGCGCCTGGATATGCTTGTGAACCGTGGCGAGCGAAGCCAGCTTGAGTCCCTGGGCCAATTCTTCATAGCTGGGGCTATAGCCGTTCTCTTCGACGAAATCCGCAATGAAATCCAAGACTTCTTTTTGCCGCTTGGTGAGAGCCATGAAGATATTGTGGGCGAACAAAAGGGGAAATGTCAAGAGGCGGCTGGCCAGTTCCACCGTATGATACAAATATAGGTGTTTATCCACTTAAGCGTATAGGTGTCATATGGAAGAAGCAGTCCGCTGGAACATCAAAGTCTCGAAGGAAACCGACCTAACCCTGCGCACCTTTCTGGGTTCTCAGGGCATGAAAAAGGGTGACCTCTCGAAATTCATCGAAGAGGCTGTCCGCTGGCACGTGTTTCATCGTACCGTGCAGGACATCAAGACGCGCAACGCCGATACCGACCCGAACGAACTGCAGAGCCTCATTGACCACGCCGTGCGCGAGGTTCGCGCGGGGCGTAGCGCCAAAGGGAATGCCGACAAGATTTGATGCGCGTGGTGCTCGATACCAATATTTTGGTTTCCGCACTTATGGTCCAACTGGGCCACCCTGCCGCGATCTATCGCGTCTGGCAGGAGGGATATTTCACGCTCCTGGTCTGCGCAGAGCAGCTTGACGAGTTGAGGGCCACGCTGCACAAGCCTGCAGTCGCCGAACGCATTAAACCTTACCATGCTGGCCGTCTGATCAACCAACTGAAAAAGCTGGCCGAAAATATCGGGCCGCTCCCGCGTGTCGAACGCTCCCCCGATCCTGCCGACGATTTTCTCCTTGCCCTGTCCGAAGCGGGCAAGGCCGATTATCTGGTGACGGGCGACAAGAGCGGTCTACTTCTCCTTGCCCGTCACCATGCCACGCGCATTGTGTCTCCGCGAGAATTCGCCGCGATGTTTGCATGAACCTCCGATAGGTCTAGTAACGATGACGAATTTTGGCGGATGAAGTCGCTGGTACTAGAACGTTTGATTGAGGCTTATCACCCAACGGTCATCCATCCACCTTCTCATTGCCCTTCCCGGCCGCCTCCCACACGCTAAGAGAGAAGAAGCAGGTTCACATGAGCAGAGTCCGCAATGCCCTGAAAATATCAGACGTCTGGCAGCCCAAGCCGTCCGCATCAGTTGAAGGACGCGTACTGCCTCTTGGCCCTGGCCCGCAGGCGCCTGAAGAGCCCGCCGCTGCCGAAACGCATGAACAGTTAGAAGAGGTCGCGCCGGTTCCGGCCTCGCTGCCGAAAGCGCCACTATCCTTCACCGCCCGCGTCGTGCGCCGACTCAAGAGATGGCTGGGTATGCGTACTGGTGTTGTCGTTCCCAGGTGCAATGGACTCACGCGCCGCGGACTGGCTTGCCGTGGGCCGGCCATGATCAATGGCTATTGCCGCTTGCACGGCGGATCGCGAAAGCTGCTCGGCTAGCCCGCGGGCGCGGTTTGATATGATGGAATCCCGAAAGGAAACTCGTCATGTCCAATCCCACCACCCGCAGAACATTCTTCCTCGGCGCGGCCGCTGCTGCCGCTGCAACTCGCGTATGGGGCGCGAATGATCGGATCAATGTTGCCATCGTAGGACTGGGTGGCCGTGGAACGAATCACCTCAACACTTACTCGCGGCTGCCGGACGCCCGCGTGGCGGGATTGTGCGACATCGATCAGGCCTCCCGCGAAAAGGCGCAAGCGACACTGCTGAAAAACAACAGTGAGAAAGCCAAGGAGTTCGAAGACATGCGCCAGGCCTTCGCCGACCCCGGCATCGATGCGGTTTCCATCGCCACTCCGAACCATTGGCACGCGCTGGCGACAATCTGGGCCTGCAAAGCCGGCAAGGACGTCTATTGCGAGAAACCGGCTTGCTACAACGTCTATGAAGGCCAGCGCATGCTGCAGGTTTCGCGCGAAACCAAACGCATGGTGCAAATCGGGTCGCAGCATCGCAGCACGCCTTTCAAGATCAATGGCATTCAAGCGTTGCAAGGCGGCATTATCGGCAAGGTTTATATGGCCAAGGGTCTGTGCTTCAAGCGTCGCGTGTCCATCGGCCACAAGCCCGACAGTCCTGTACCGCCGGGCGTGAATTGGGATTTGTTTTTGGGTCCGGCGCCCATGCGGGCCTTTAACGAACTGCGCTTCAAGTACAACTGGCATTGGTTTTGGGACACGGGCAACGGCGACATCGGCAATCAGGGAGTGCATGAGCTGGGTATCTGCCGCTGGGGTCTGGGCGATCCGGAATGGCCCAAGTCGGCGGTGGCGATGGGCGGCAAGTACGCCTATACCGACGATCAGGAGACACCCAACACGCTGCTGGCGACGTACGATTTCGGCGGGCGCGAGCTTATGTTCGAAGTGCGTGGACTGTTGACCGGAGGCGAAGGCGTGGTTCCTCCTCCGCGACGGCAACGTCCTACCCCGGGCGCTCCTCCCGACACACCTCTACCTGTGGCCAATCCAACCCCTGGCTCACTAGGGTTGACAGTTCCAGGCACTGGCAATCTCTTCTACGCCGAAAATGGTTGGATGGCAATGAACGATGGCGGTTTCCAGATCTACAAGGGCGAGAGCAACGAGGTCGTCATGGAGCAGAAGCTGGAACGAGGCCCCGGGGGCGATGCCACCGGCCCGCACATGGAAAACTTTCTGTCGGCCTGCCGGTCCCGAAACGCCAGCGAGCTGCACGATGGAATTGCCAATGCCTATCTGAGCGCATCCATGTGCCACTTAGGGAACATCAGCTATCGCGTGGGACGAAAGCTTAACCTCGAAGCCGGTCCGCACTTTACCGGCGACGCCGAAGCCAACAAATTGCTCACGCGCGATTATCGCAAGCCATACGTGGTCTAGAATCCGCCTTCATCTGCGTTCAGCAGCGGCCATTTTTAGCCGCCGATAAACGCGGATAAAACGCAGATCTCGAAGTCGAGTGCCCGAACTCCCCGATATCGTCGTCTACATTGAAGCTTTAGAGAAGCGCATCCTGGGTCAAACCTTGGAAGCCGTGCGCCTCGCTAGTCCATTCCTGCTGCGCAGCGTGAATCCGCCGCTGCGGGAAGTGGAGGGAAAGCACGTGCGCGAACTGCGTCGAATCGGTAAGCGGATCGCCATCGGTCTGGACGATGACCTGTGGCTGGTCCTGCACCTTATGATTGCGGGACGGCTGCACTGGCGCGCGCGAGGCGTCAAGGTATCGCGGCCGCGCGGGCTGGCGGCGTTTGATTTTCCGGACGGAAGCTTGCTGCTCACTGAAGCCGGATCGAAAAAGCGCGCGTCGTTGCACGTTGTCTTGGGCGAAGCGGGACTCGAATCGCTGGATCCGGGCGGTCTCGAAGTGCTCCATACCAACCTCGAACTCTTCACCCGGCGTTTGACCTCGGCCAATCACACGCTGAAACGCGCGCTCTCCGATCCACGTTTATTCAGCGGCATCGGCAACGCATATTCCGACGAAATCCTGTTCGAGGCGCAGCTTTCACCGGTGGCGCTTACACAGAGGCTTACCAGCGATCAGATATCGCGCCTGTATCAAGCGGTCCAGTCGACGCTGCTGCGATGGGTTGACTTGCTGCGAGCGGAAACGGGAGATCGGTTTCCCGAAAAGGTGACGGCGTTTCGCCAAGACATGTCCGTGCATGGCAGGTACAAGGAGCCGTGCCGGCGCTGTGGCGCCAAGATCCAGCGCATTCGATACGCATCCAACGAGACGAATTATTGCGCCCACTGCCAAACTGGCGGAAAGCTATTAGCCGATCGCGCGCTGTCGCGTCTGATGCGCGAGGATTGGCCGAGGACACTGGAGGAACTGGAATTGTTGACCAATAAATGATACGGTCAACTGGCTCCTCTTCCGGTGAGCACGCGAGGAATGGTGCGCAGGATGATCTTCCAATCCAGCCCCAGCGACCAGGTATCGATGTATTGCATGTCCAGCTTCATCCAGGTTTCGAAGTCCAACGTGTCGCGCCCCGCCACCGCCCACAGACACGTGAGCCCGGGCCGCATGCGCAATCTGCGGCGCTGCCATTGCTGATAGACTTCGACCTCTTCGGGAACCGCGGGCCGCGGACCAACCAGGGACATGTCGCCTTTCAAGACGTTCCATAATTGCGGCCATTCATCGATCGAGAATTTCCGCAAGATTCGTCCGACGCCCGTGAGCCGCGGATCGTTGGGGATCTTGAACGCGGTCGATTTTTGATTCATGTGCATCAACGACGGCTTCAGTTCTTCGGCATTGTCGCACATGGAACGAAACTTGTAGAACGTAAATCGCCGGCCGTTCAACCCGCAGCGTTCCTGCCGGAAAATCGCCGGACCGGGCGACGTCAGGCGAATGAGCAAGGCAATCAGCAGCATGAACGGCAGCAACAGTACCAGTGAAGCGGCCGCCAGCAGGACGTCAATGGCCCGCTTCAGAAGTAAGCGAATTTCATCGTGAGGCGCCGCCGAAAAAGTCAGCAGGGGCGTGGTTCCCAGCCGGTCCAGGTACACTTGACTGTTCACGTGCGGAAAAAAGTCCACCACTACGCGCGTGCGGACACCTTCCTCATCGCAAAGGAGAAACACCTCCTCCATCTCGCTCAGTTTTCCGCTGTCGACGGCGAAAATAACCTCATCGATCACTTGGCCCCGCAACAATTCCCGAAGATGGGAGAGCGGGTACTGCCGATAGGTCTGGGATAGTTGAACTTCGCCTGGATCTTCAGCCAGGAAACCCATCAACCGGATCCCGTAATCGGAGGACTGCTCGAGGTCGGCGCCAAGCCGGCGCGCGCGTTCGGTGGATCCCACCACCATGACGAAGTGTGCCGTTCCAAACTCGCGCCGCACTGCGCCGACGACACGCGCGGCGTTCAGCCGGAACAAGCAGAGCAATACCCACGCGTAAACGGCGAACAGCGCGACAAACGAGCGGCTGAGATCGAGACGCAACACATATTCGGCGACCACGACGCAGATGGCGCCCATGGCGCACTGCCGGAAGGTGTCGCGCAAGACCACGCGGGGGTGCGCCGAATCCAGTTTTTCGTAAATGTTGAACCAGTAGCCGATCGCCACCCAACACACAGCGGATGCGATGAGCAGCAGCGCCGCAATGGGAAGGTCAATGTAAAAGACCTTCTCGAAGTGCATGCGGATGCGAGTCTGATAGGCGGCAACGAACGCTAATGTTGTGAGAAAAACGTCGGTGAGACCGAAGATGGCTTTGACTTTTCTGTAATGCCGGCTGAACACTCCGAAAACAGCATAACATGCGGCCTTCGACATTCGATCTGAACCGCGACCGTAAGGAAGCGCACCGGGACGCTCCGCTTGACGTAGCGCGGCCTCTCAGGCTGCTGCATCGAGATTCGTCTCGATGCTCCGGCGAGTGAAGAGCCTCGAGACGGGCTGCAGACAACGAGTGTCCGCGCCACGTGGTGCGACGTCGCGGCTCCATGGCATGATCTTTGTTGAATCCAGCGAACGTCGTGTTGAATCCCTACTTTCATGGATACTCCGGACCTTCGTTATCCCGTTGGAAAATTCAAGTTCCCCGAGACCGTCAGCGTCGATGAACGCAATCGGTTCATCGATGAAATCGCGGCCGCTCCGGCACACTTGAAAGCAGCCGTGGCGGGCCTTTCCGCCGCGCACCTCGACACTCCCTACCGGCCCGGCGGCTGGACCGTTCGCCAGTTGGTGCATCATGTGCCCGAAAGTCACATGAATAGCTATATCCGCTACAAGTGGGCGTTGACAGAAGATGAACCCACCATCAAGCCTTACTTCGAGGATCGCTGGGCGGAATTGAGCGATGCGCGCACCAGCCCGATAGAGCCGTCGCTGGCGCTGCTGGAGTCGCTGCACCAACGCTGGATAACGTTGCTTCGCGCTCTAACCGAAGAAGATTGGAAGCGCACGTTCCGGCACCCCGAGCAGGGACTGGTCCGGCTGGACCAGAACGCTGCGCTTTACGCGTGGCACGGCCGCCACCATGTGGCGCACATCACCGGTCTGCGCGAGCGCATCGGCGTCTAACATAAGTAGTTGTCGATATAATCGACGAGTGCGGTTTATTTCATTCCTCTTCGTCGCCACTTCCGTCTTGGCGGGCAACTACCCTGCCCCACGGAATCCGATTTCGTCGTACACGATTTTCAGTTCAAGAGTCATTGAATGACATTGAGAATCCTAGATAGTGCACTTAAAAGGAAAGACAGCGCAGTGGCATGTGGGCTGATTGCAGTAATGCACGCGACCATTTTTACAATTAGTCTCTACGGTCAAAGTACTCCCATCGTAGGATCGACCCTCTCTCAAAGTACAGATCTAGTGAAGTATGTAAGACAACGCTGCCCCCATGGCATCCACGTCAGAGATTCCGTCGTTGTTCAGCTCCATGTGGTGACCAACACTGATGGGACGATTAAGACTATTGAATTTGCAAAGGGAGACCCTCGCTTCCGGCGCGAAGCGTTGCGGGCAGTTAAAGTTTGGAAATACAAGCCGGTAACGGTTCAAGGGATGAGTGTGGAGACTAAGAGGGAAATCCAACTAACGTTTCTTTGCCCCTAGAAAGCCAATGTCGATATAATCGACGAGTGCGGTTTATTTCATTCGTATTCGTCGCCACCGCCGCGTTCGCGGGCAACTACCCTGCCCCCATCGAATCCGATTTCGTCGTACACGATTTTCAGTTCAAGAACGGTGAGAAATTAGCCGAGCTGAAACTGCACTACGCGACCATCGGTACGCTCCAGGGCGATAACGCGGTGCTGATCATGCACGGCACCGGCGGCGCTGGAAAGGCGTTCTTGTCGGAACAATTCGGCGACGTGCTGTTCGGACCCGGCCAGGTGCTGGACGCCACGCGCTACTTCATCATCCTGCGAGACGGCATCGGGCATGGAAAGTCGTCCAAACCGAGCGATGGTCTCGGCGATCGTTTCCCGCATTATGATTACGAAGACATGGTGACCGCCGACTACCGTCTGCTCACCGAGGGGTTGGGCGTGAAACACCTGCGCCTGGCGATGGGGACATCCATGGGCGGCATGCACACCTGGGTGTGGGGCGTGAAGTATCCTGACTTCATGGATGCCTTGATGCCGCTGGCCAGCGCGCCGGTGGAGATCGCCGGCCGCAATCGATATTTTCGGCGCATGGTCATCGATCCTCTGCGCGGTGATCCTGTGAACGGGCTTCGCACGGCAGTTTATACGCTCACCATGATGACCTCCAGCCCGCTGCAGTTGCAAAAGCAAGGGCCCACGCGCGATGAAGCGGACAAGTTGTTCGACGAGTCTATCAAGAAGAGAATGGCGGCTACGACTGGGATCGACATGCTCTACCAGTTCGATTCGTCGCGCAACTATAATCCCGCGCCGGATCTGGAGAAAATCAAAGCACCGCTGTTTGCAATCAATTCGGCGGACGATGAGGTCAACCCGCCCGAGCTCGGCATTCTGGAACGGGAGATCAAGCGCGTCAAGCGTGGCCGGTTCATCCTGCTGCCCCTTTCGGACCAGACCCGAGGTCATGGCACACACTCAGTGGCGTCGCTATGGAAGCAGTACCTCGCCGAATTATTGGAGGTGTCGAAGTGAGGATTGTCAAAGCCACACAAAGCTACGAAACCTGGCTTGGCAAGCGGATCGTTTTGCTGCCGGCCGATGTGAAACGCAAGCACGCGGCGATGGCCGAAGGCGTATTTCCGTTCCTGCGCGCCACCTTTTACCGCTGGATGCAGCTTTGGCCGGATGTGTGCGAGGCGGAGAATCGCGCGCCCGAAATCCTGGGTGTCGGCGATCTGCACGTGGAGAACTTTGGCACCTGGCGCGATGTGGAAGGGCGCCTGGCATGGGGCATCAACGATTTTGACGAGGCGTACAACATTCCCTACACGATAGATTTAGTGCGGCTGGCGGCGAGCGCGCACATCGCGGTGCACGCGGCCCAACTTCAGCTCGATGCGAAGGATGCCTGCGATGCGATCCTGGCCGGTTACAAAAAGTCATTGGAAACCGGCGGCCACGTGATCGTACTGGCGGAGGAGCATCCCTGGCTGCGATCCATGGTGACAGGCGTTCTCCGCGATCCGGTGCAGTTTTGGGCCAAGATGGATGCCCTTCCGACGTGGAAGGGGGCGGCTCCGAACAGCGCCCGCAAGGCGATCGAGAGAATGCTGCCGGCCAAGGGGCTCAAGTATCGCATCGTTCACCGCGTCGCTGGATTGGGGAGCTTGGGGCGGGAGCGGTACGTTGCCGTCGCTGAATACGAGGGGGCGAAAATTGCGCGTGAGGCCAAGGCCATGGCTCCATCCGCGTGCGTCTGGGCAGCCAAGGGACGAGTATCCGAGCGAATTGAATACGAGCAGATCATGGATCGAGCGCTGCGGGCGACGGACCCCTTCGTGAAATTGAAGGGTCGCTGGATCGTCCGGCGGCTGGCTCCGGATTGTTCGCGCGTGGAGCTTTCTTCCATGCCTCGGGAACGCGACGAGGCGAGATTGCTGCACCTGATGGGATTCGAGACCGCCAATGTACACCTTGGGACTGCCCGGGCGGCGCGAGCGATCCTTCGAGATCTGGCCAAGCGGCCGCGCACCTGGTTGCACGAGGCTTCCACCAAAATGGTGAAGGCTACCATGCAGGACTGGAAGCAGTGGCGGCGTGGCGCGGACTCTTAGTCTGCTGCATCGAGACTTATCTCGATGCTCCGGCGTGTGAGGAGCCTCGACACGAGTGTCGAGGCTGCAGCCTGAAGGCCGCGCCACTACTACTGCTTCACGTTTAGCACTAAGCCGGCTTGGCTGATCATGGCAGAATTGTAGGGGCTGAACGGGCCGACGGCGCCGAAGAGCAGCTTTACTCCTACCTGCGGCGGTATTTTGAAATTCTTAAGATCCGGATTGTTGGCGACCAGCTTTGCCGGGTCCGGAACATACACGCCAATCTGGTACACATTCCCTGGTAGTCCGTCGATCGGGCCAACCACTGCCGCAATCCCATCGGCGTAGAAACCATCGATAAACACAGCCGCCGTCAGCGCAGTTACGGCGTACGGGCCCGAGAGGCTGAACTGACCCGCGCCCGTTGCGAAAATGGTGATGGCGGAACCTGGGGCGGCCGGATTCGTGGGTGAGTTCAAGGTGCCGTCACTGTTCAGAATCCGGCCCTGGCCGTAGCCTGTGCCATCCACCGAGTAGATGCCCGGCGACGCGGCAGCGGCCGGCACGAAAACCGGGTTCGAAATCGTCCCGCCGGTGGAAACCTGTACTTGAAATGCGCCGGACGTCTTGGCGTCATCCGGCATTACCGCCACCAGGTTGGTTGCGGTCCCTGAGACAATAGGCACCGGCGCGCCATCGATCAGCAACTGCGCGTTGGCTCGGAATCCCGATCCGATTGCCTCAATCGCCTCGCCCGGCGCGATCTCGCTCGCCTGCCGGCCGGCGAAATTGACTACTGAATCAAGCCTCACCGGGGGCGCGGGCGGCAGCGCGATCTTGTTGGCCAATACCAGGTTGCCGGTGGTGAAGGAGGCGCCGGGCGGGCCCCCGATAATAAATCCGCCGTTGATGAGGGTGGATCCAGCCAGCAGAATATTACCGCTGCCATCGGGGAGGGCCACCTGTGCGCTGAATGGGCGCGTATCGCCCACGTACGTGGAGAAGAGCAGGTGCGACAGGCTGGAGTCCAAGGCGGCAACGAACCCGGAGCGGTACGAGAATATTGTCTGGAACGGCGCGCGCGTGGGAAAGGCTCTCGAATCGGTCTCACCGCTGACAACGACGTTGCCCGAAGCATCCACCGCGATGCTCTCCCCTATATCAGCCAGCTCGCCACCCAGCAAGGTCGCGGCCAGTATCTTCGATAGGCCGGCGTCCCACTTAATTACAAAGGCGTCCAAGCCTCCTCCGGCGCCGACCTCTGTCGGCAGCTTGGGCGTGGCCGGCTGCGGCGCGGTTTGGACGGCCCCCGGGGTCGCGGGGAACGGGACGACGCTTCCTGTGGTCGAGCCGGTGGCGTAGACATTCCCAGTCGGGTCCAGGGCGAGCGCGTTAAAGTTCACACCCTGCTGCACCGTGGATGCCAGAACGTCGGAGCCGGAGGCGTTCAGCAAGACCACGTTTTGGTGTCCTGCGAAATAGGCGTTGCCGTTGGCGTCCAGCACCAGCGCTTGAGCGTTCTGAACTACAGCCTTGCGCGGATCGGTAGGAATGTATGTGGAATAGACCAGACCCGAAGCGTCGGCGTTGAACTTCGTCACAAATGCGGACGAAGGACCCGGAAAGCATCCGATGAACCCCGTGCAAAACGAGCCCTGTTGGAACTGCGTCTGGTAGGCTCCCGCGGTAGTAGGCAAGGTGCCGTTGCTGAATCCACCGATGTAGGGATTGCCGGCGGCGTCCACGGCAATTGAAGCCGCGGTAGTGTTGTAGTCCGCGAAATATGTGGACCATGCCAGCGATCCATCGGGATTCAATTTGAACAGGAAATTCGATCCCGAGTTGGGACCGCTGGGCACCTTGGCGGCGTATGCCGGCATGGTAACCGGGAAATCGATCGAGACCGTCGTGCCCGTCACGTACACGCTGCCATCTCTCGCCAGCGCGATCGCCGCTGCTGAATCCCTGGCGCTGCCACCGACATAAGTGGAGTACACGACGTTGCCGTTGGAGTCGAGCTTGACGACGAAGGCATCGGTGCTGGGCGTGGCCACGACGAAAACCGATGGTCCTGCTATCTCTATCTGGAGCAACGTCGTCTCCGGAGGCCCGATGGGCGTGAACGTATCGAATCCATCGGTGCTGCGGACGATCCCATAGCCCGAGCTGTTTGCGTAAAGGACGGGATGGTTCGGGTCCGCCGCCATCAGCAACCACTGGCCCGTAGCTTTCTTGGTCCACGTGACGCCTCCGTCGGTGCTTTGGAAGATGCCGCCGTACGAACCCGCATAGAGTACCCCCGCATGAAAGGGATCCGCCACGAGCACGCTGGGGCTGTTGTGATCCGGCAGGAACGATAGCGGCGTAAAACTCTTTCCGCCATCCGTACTCTTGCCGACCGTGGGGCCCGCCGACAAAAAGAGAACCAGATAGAGGTTTCCGGAAGAGAACGGATCGAACGTCAGGGTCCCCGCGAAGTAGTTGGTGGTACCGGTTACAACCTCCCAACTTTCGCCGCCATTAGCGCTACGCAGCAGTCCGTTATTATCGGCGGAAGCGAAGACCACCTGCGGGGTCTTGGGGTCTGCCCGGATCCGGAAGGCATTAATGGAGCCGTCGCGCTGTGGGCGAATGCCGTTGTTCATCGCCGTCCACGTCAGACCTCCATCGGTGCTCTTGAAGATGCCTTGCGGGCTCGTACCGGCATATAGAGTGTTGCTATTGAACGGGTCGACCGCGACGAAACGTACCACCACCGTGGACGAAACCGGTGGAAGACTGGCCCACGTGGCGCCCCCGTCCGTGCTGCGCCAAACCGCGTTTCCCTGTGCCGCATAGACGGTTTGAGGATTCTGTGGATCCGCCTGGATACTCGTTGCGGTGGAGAGCCCCGGAGGGTAGAGCTTCTGTGCCGCGCTGGTGGCCGTGTCGATGCGGAACAGGGTGGATCCACCGGCGTTACGCTGGGTGGCCGACGCCGTCACCGGAAAATCCACCGAAGACGTGTTGCCGGCGATGTAGAGATTTCCCTTCGCGTCCGCTGCAACCGCGGTGACCTGGTTAGCGCCCGAGCCGCCGATTGTTTGGACCCACTGCAATACGGGTGCAGGCGAGGTGTCCGCGCTCAGACAGATTGTGCCCAGCGAGAGGATTACAGCGAGTCGAGGTAGTTTGCGCATACGTGCCAGCCTCCGGAGATTCGAGCGTGCACGGATCCAGTGAATCCCGCGCACATCAATGGCAATCGCCATTTTGTTGACGGACGCAGGTAATTCCATGATATCAATTTTCCGAACGGCGAAAGGAATAGATCACCGCGCCCGCAGCGCCAGGGTTGGGATTCGCACTGGGTGTTCGTTCCTGGGATTCGGTTCGTTTCACTGCTGTCCAAATTAGCCGAGGATTTTGAGCGGCAATTGAAAACGTTCGGCTTTTGGGTTCGTTTTGACATTTTCCATGTTCTCGTTTCCTACCTGCTGCCCAACTTGGGTCCAGCCCAAGCCCCACAACTCCCATCTGCAGACCCGCTTTCCAGCGGGTCTAGCCGGCTGCGGGCAGGATTGCCCGCCCCACAATGCTCCGAGAGCTGTCTCATTGTAGGACGTAGGGTGGAAGGAGGAGAGGCTGGGATCTTGGATGCTGTTGGAAATGGGGGAGATTGGGTTGACGTCGTGCCGTGACCCGCGTCGGCAAACCGATCCGCGCCGACAGCGGAATCAACTTATTGAAGAACTTGCGCGACCATTCACTCGTCTTTGTTGGTCGAAGTCCAATGAATTGGAGGCCGGCATGAGGCGAGCGTTTGCCGTCTTCGGATCCGCGCTCTTTTTGGCGCTTGCCCCAGGCACTTTGGCCGGTCTGGCGCCATGGTGGATTTCCCGGTGGCGTTTTGAAAGTCTGGCCGATTGGTGGCTCCCTCTACAAGTTGTTGGAGGCTTGCTGGTGGTGGCGGGAACCCTGGTCCTATTAGACTCATTCGCCCGTTTTGCGATCAAAGGGCTGGGCACGCCCGCGCCTGTTTTTCCGACGCGTTATCTCGTCATCACTCGATGGCTTCCACGGCTCCGTCCCTGGCCGGGTGGTAACGACCAAGCTTGAGTGTATCCGCTCGGCTCCGTAGCGACAGCGCCAGGCCAACGATCATCGGCACGAGGAGCGATAAATCGGCATTGCTTTGGGCGCTGTCGACATAGCGTCATTGCCCCTTGCTCTCGCTGCTGGATGGGCCGAAGCCGCAGCGTTCGCGTATACCTTGCCGGAAACGTTCCCGCTCCTCAGGGGTCATATGCTCCGAGCGCTCGGCCATGCGGCGGCGGAACCCGGAGCGGCCGGAACCGTGCCATCCACATCCGCCGAAGAGGATGCGGCACAGCGCCAGAATCCCAAGCGCTTGCCAGAAGGTAATCTGGCGCCAGCCGAAGAGCGGCGGCAGCAGCCAATTCCACAGGCGCATCACTATTTCGCCACCCAGGAAGGCAAAGAGCGCCATCCCCAGAATCGCCGCCGGACCAATGAAAAACCATTTCCATCTCATGTTCAGTCCCTCATGCTTTCGTAAATTCGTCGTAAATGCTTTGCAATCGCCCGCGCAGATGCAGCACCGCATAGCGTTTGCGCGAGAGCAGCGTATTCACGCTCAGGCCGGTCACGGCGGCCATCTCCTTGAAGCTGCGCCCTTCCAACTCGTGCGCGACAAAAACCTCGCGCTGCTCCTGCGGCAGCTCGCCGACCGCCAACTCGAGTTCATCGAGAAGCACGTTGCGGGCGTAAAACGCCTCCGGCCCGGCATCGGGCGAAGGCAGCAGGTCTTCGAACCGCAGCAGCTCGCCGTCCTCGTCCGCTACGGCGGTATCGCTGAAGCTCTCCGGCTTCTTCTTGCGGAAGAGATCGGCGATGCGATTGCGCGCCACGCGAAATAGCCAGCCGGTGACGTGCTCGATCGGCATCAGCAGGCGGTTCGCTTCCACCAGCTCGTAGAAGACGTCCTGCAGGATGTCCTCAGCGGCGCGCGGGTCGGGCACGCGCCGGCGAATAAAGTTGCGCAGCCGGGACTGCTCCCGCTTGACCGCCTCGGAGATCCGCTGGTCCTGTTCGAGTGCCATCCGCTCCAGGCTTGCCGCCTTCATCTACGGTTGTCGACGCTGGTCTGTTCCATCCGCTCCAGGTTCGTCGCGTCCTTCCCTCTACGGTTGTAGACGAATGAGGGGTGAGGATATTGTAGGGGTCGATAAGTTGCTGAGGCGGATAGCCCCCGGGCGCGCGCCGGAAGCTGTGAAAAAATCAACCAACACCGGCAAGAATGCCAAATTGTGGCACAGGCATTCTTGCCTGTGTGGATCTTAGAGCGATTTTTTCACGGTTTCGCGTGGAGAGCCCTGGACGGATCGATGGCGATTGCCAGAGAGGAGTGGCGCGGCGAGAGAGCTTTCCGTCTCGGTTTCCATTACAGGAACGGTGGAAGCTCAGCCAGCTTCTGGCTTGCCTGTCCGGTCTGCTTTCCCTCGGCATATAGGCCGGCCAGGGTTCCCTGCGCGTTCCAATATGCAAAACCGGGCTCTCTACTCAGGGCCTTTGCTTGTTGCTCCATGTATGCCAGGAGTTGGTTGGCTTCTTCCGTCCGTCCAGCTTTACGGTGGCAGCGCACCTGAATGGGCCATGCTTGCCAGTATTGTCCCCGAAGCTCGCGCGCGTCCTCAAGCTTGCGGGCGGCGCTGTACCAGTCGAAAGCACGTACCCGTTGACTTCGCCATTCAAACTCTTTGAGACCCTGGATGGTCATGGCGATGATGCGATCCGGATCGCCATTTTCGGCGAGCAGCCGCTGCGCCCGATCGAGGAGCAAACTCGGGCCGGGCACGGATGGGGGCCGGCGCGTGAATGTTCCCCCCGGACACGAGGCCAGGAACTTCTCCTTTTCGGACTTCTCTTTCTCCCGGTCGCGAAATGCCTCTGTGCCGTAAATCTCAGCCAGGGTCCGATGCGCCGGCGGGAAGTCCGGATTCTCGGTGAGGAACTCATTCAGGCCTTGAATCGCTCCAAACGTGCCGCGTCCCACAGCCGTTCGCAGAGACAGATAGCGGTACAGCGGGTCTCCGGGGTGCTGGACATAGAGCCCTTGATACTGTCTCGCGAGAAGTCTCAGATGGCCTTCAATCCCGTTTTCCATCATGGCATCCTGGTACTTTTCGTGAACGAACAAGTTATCCGGATACCGGTCGCGGAGCGCCGAGAAGGGCGCCGCTTTTTCCAGGGCGGCGAAGGGGTCGGTGACGGAAACAGAGATAGCGGCCGCCTTCTGGAATTCCGCCTGAATTTCGGGAGTGGGTCCGCAGAGGCCGGGCTGGCCGCTCCATACCACGGAAGAAGACGCGAAGATGAGTATGACGCAGCGGGTGTTCATATCCGTTAAAGACTAACGCAAAAACCGCGGAGGGGTTTGCAGCCCTCCGCGGTCAGGATAAAAAGGAACGACAAGTTACAGCGAGCGCAGGAAGTTGATGACGTCCTGCTTTTGCGAGGTGGAGAGATTATTGACGAAGCGATCAATAACCACGTCTGCTTCCGATCCCGGGCTATCGTGGGCCAGGATCGCTTGCACCAGGTCGTTGGTCCGGCCGTCATGCAAGAAGAAGACCCGCTGGCCGACGCCCCACAGAGGCGCCGTGCGGAACTCGTCCCCACCGGCCGCGCCCTGATTTACGCCGTCGGCTAGACCCGAACCCATGTGGTGGATAGCGATGTCCGAGAAGGGATGATACGCGATTCCGGAGAGGGCCGGGAAGGGGCCGTCTGATCCGC
Organism: uncultured Bryobacteraceae bacterium; assembly: GCA_955652915.1. Taxonomy (GTDB): domain Bacteria; phylum Acidobacteriota; class Terriglobia; order Bryobacterales; family Bryobacteraceae; genus Palsa-89. Next base: position 1,568 of record CATPCJ010000320.1, on the reverse strand, counting down.
CGCCAATCTGATGACCGTTCTTTTGTTCCGTCACGAGTGTCTCTGTATGACACAGTGCGCACCCGATAGCCCGGAACAACGCCAGCCCGTTCCTCTCGGAAGCGGTGGCAGTGGTGGGAGTCGGAGGAGCCAACAAGCGCATAAACCCGGCGAAGTTGACGAGGTCCGACGACATCTGCGAGGCCGTGCCTGTATTCGAGCCGGCGGAAGTGGTGATATTGGTGGCATCTTCCGGTGTCCCGTTAAACGTGCAGGCGGCGACTGTCGCATCGGACGGATCCTCCAGGAAGCGCTCATTCTGGAATATCTCGTTCGACACGCCTTGTTCGACGTTATAGGCTTCACCAGCGAATAGCAGCAGCGACTTGTTTTGCGCCTTCCAGCCAAAACGTGTCACGGTGCCGTCGTTGCCGTTGGTGTTGAACCTGCCGCCGATGCCCACCGCGGCTCTTTGTGACGCCGTGCTATCCAAGCTTGCACGCAGGGTCTCGTCCGACGTATTCTCCATCAAGCCGGCACCGAAGACCGGGGTCGGGATGCGGAAGATAGCGTTGTGGGCGGCAATCTGTTGAGCGAAGGGCGGCTGCGCCAGGTTGCAACCGGGAGCGTCTGTACGGCCGGCGATGGAGAAGATCTGATGGACGCCGCCATCCAGCGAGCCGTCTGCATTCTTGACAAAGCGGACCTCGCGGATCGGACCGTTGGCGCTCAAGAATCCTGAGGTGTCCGCGGGATTCGAGGCGCCATGCAGGTGGGCGAAGTTGTTGACAACCTGGGGATTGGCTTTCGGGCTGCTTCCGCCTACAGCCGGCTGCGCATGGCAGACAGCACAGCCGATTTGGTTGAACCCTGGCCCAAGGCCGTTACCGTTCTCACCGGCGGTCCCGGATACCGAATCGACCTCTTGAAAACGCAGTTTCGCGTCCGCGAAAAACGCTTTGTCGTTCGCGTTCTTGGTCGGGCTGGTGTTGTCGAGGACCGCGAAGGTTCCGCCAGCGCCGGCGGCACCACCGCGAGGACCGGGGTCGGTTTGAGCCTGCAAGGGCACCTGTAGTATTATTCCCACGCATAGTGCGACAACTACGGCGGGGTAGACGAAGTATACGAGTCTTCCGGCAGAACGCCGGTGTAACATTGGCATTGATTTCTCCTTTTTTTTGAGAGAACTGCTCTCTCCGAACGCTGACTACCCAAATCGCTCCGGCGGATTATGAGGGCTCGCGACGGCCGCTATATCTCTAGAGGGCGTCGTGGAAACCTTTCCCCTAGTGCATGCAATCCCCGACAACACTGACCGATGGCGGATCTCTCCGTTGGAAGAGCCGTTCATCGGGCAAAATCCAAGATGCGGCCTTCGGCTTAGCACCTGGATGTATTATTCTAATTTGCAGAGAACCGACCACACGCGCAGAAATCCCAACGGGCACCCCTATACCCAATCGCTTTAGATTACGGGATTATCTCTCGGCGAGTAACGGTTCTTAACCAGAACGTCCACTATACAATCCGTGTGAAGAATTTGTCAACAAAAATCCTTACTTACGTTAGTAAGTCTCACCACTTCTGGT